>JAVXIV010000006.1:0-21187 GCA_036785645.1 Hungatella sp. | reverse complement strand
TCTGCAAGCGGATGGAGTTCGTATGTTGCCCGGAACAAAATTAGTCTCCGTTGATGGCGGCAATGCTACCGTAGCGTGCAACGGAGAAACACGGCAGCTCACCGGTTTTACAAATCTCATATTCGCCTGTGGCTCACGAGAAAGCAATGAATTATATACACAAATAAAAGACAGCTATCCCCATGTAATTTGCATCGGAGACGCCAACAGTCCAAGACAGGCTTTAGAAGCAGTGCGCGAAGGTTGGGAAGCTGCTGCACAGCTATCCCTATAACAATAATTTCTTTGATTCAAGCTCCTCGCAGGAGGCATATGCCAGCTCCTGCAGGAGCATTTTTTTTTCTTCCTGCTCCAGCGGCAATGTGAGAATCTTCTCACGGAGCGGAGCCAAAAGCTCCAACCGGGATTCATAAGACTCCTCATAGCGACTGCGGATATCATCCATAATCACATGCCAGAATGCCGGATAGGTTCCTGCGGTACTCACTGCCACCGAAATTCTGCCAAACTGTTCCTCTTTCATCGCATGAAACCCCGCATCGGCATCCAAATGAACACTGGCACTTAAGCTGCGGTTGGCATTGGCATCCAGCACAATTTGGTGATTGAGAATCCGGTCATCCGTACAGGCATACACCAGAAAGGCATCCGCGATATCTGTTTTCTCATAAGATTTTTGCACACAGACGCGGGGATCCGTTTTTGCCGCATAGATCGTCTCCAATCCCTCCGTAAATTCTTGCGTAAACTGCTTAGCGATATAGGTGACCTGCGCGCCCTCCTGTTCCATCCGAGTTCCTTTTTCGAGAGCCTGCTGCCCCCCTCCAATCACCACTGCATTTCTATCTTTCAAATCAATCTGACCGATCATCACGCTTTCTCCAATTTCCTCATGGCTTTTTCAAATGCTTTTACCGTTGCCTCCAATTCTTCTTTCGTGTGTGCATCCGAGACAAACATCGCTTCAAATTGACTTGGTGCCAGCATCATATGTTCCTGCAGCATCGTTTTAAAATAAGCAGAAAACGCCTCTGTATCACAATCTTTCACATCGTCATAACTGTGAATCTCCTTATCTGTGAAAAACACAGTCAGAAGAGAGCCGCATCGGTTCACCTGATAGGGCAAATGAGACTGCGCAATCAGCCTAGACATTTCCCGCTCTAGGTAAGCTGCCGATTGATTGATATGCTCATATACTTGTGGATTCTCCTTGAGGTAAGCGAGCAGTGTACTACCCAAATGCATCGCCAGTGGATTGCCGGAAAGCGTACCCGCCTGATAAACAGGTCCAACCGGAGACACCATCTCCATGATGTCCCGCCTGCCCCCATAGGCACCTACCGGCAGACCTCCTCCGATGATTTTGCCAAAACAAGCCATATCCGGAGCGATACCATAATAAGCCGCTGCACCACCATAAGCAATGCGAAATCCGCTGATGACTTCATCAAAGATGAGGACAATTCCTGCCTCCGTACATAATTCACGCAGTTCCTGCAAAAAAGACAATTCTGCCGGTATCACTCCCATATTCCCGGCAATGGGTTCGATGATCACTGCAGCGATTTCTCCCGGGTTGGCATGCATCGTTTCTCTTACGGAATCGATATCATTATAACGGCAAACCAAGGTATTCTTGACGATATCTTCGGGAACACCCGGACTGGTAGGAATGCCAAACGTAAGCGTTCCGGAACCGCTCTTAACCAGTAAACCATCGCTGTGACCATGATAACAGCCTTCAAACTTAATAATTTTATCCTTGCCGGTATAGCCTCTGGCCACACGGATGGCACTCATCGTTGCCTCGGTTCCGGAATTGACCATGCGCACCATATCAACACCATCATAGGCTTCTATGATCTGCTTGGCCAACTGCACTTCGATAGAAGTGGGCAGACCAAAGCTTAGTCCTTTGGTCATCGCAGTGCCTAAACTCTTTTGGAGCAAGGGATGATTATGACCCAGAATCATCGGTCCCCAAGAACAAATATAGTCAATGTATTGATTTCCGTCTTCATCCACAAGGGTACTCCCCACGGCATGATCGATAAAGACCGGGGTCATCCCCACCGATCGAAATGCCCGTACCGGAGAATTCACCCCGCCGGGAAGAATACGGCATGCTTCGGCAAACGAAGCCTCTGATTGTGCATAACTCATCTATTTACCCTCTTTCATTTGTTTTGCAATCTCCAGTGCAAAGTAAGTAATAATCACATTGGCTCCCGCACGCTTAATGGCCAGTAATGTTTCATAGATTACTTCTTCTTTCATCAATTTTTGTTCCACGGCCAGCTTGAGCATGGAATATTCTCCACTCACATTATAAGCCGCAATCGGCATATCGTAGCGCAAACTGGCTTCCTTAATCACATCCAGATAAGCCAGTGCCGGCTTGACCATGATGATATCCACCCCCTCTGCAATATCCGCTTCAATCTCTCGCATGGCCTCTTTGCCATTGGCATAATCCATCTGATAGGATAACCGATTTCCAAATTGGGGAGCAGAATCAGCTGCTTCCCGAAATGGGCCGTAATAGTTGCTGGCATATTTTGCACTGTAACCCATGATCGGCAGCATCTCATACCCCGCCGCATCCAGTGCCTGCCGAAGTGCAGCAATATGTCCGTCCATCATATCACTGGGTGCCACCATATCGATGCCCGCTTTGGCATAGCTGACTGCGATTTTACTGAGGTAAGTCAAAGTTTCATCATTCTTCACACACCCCGCTTTGTCCACAATTCCACAATGTCCATGGCTCGTATATTCGCACATACACACATCCCCGATCACATAAATCGCAGGAGCCGTTTCCTTTAAAACGCGCACCGCACGCTGTACGATTCCGTCCTCGCGATAAGCTTCACTTCCGCAGGCATCCTTATGATTCGGTATTCCAAATAAGAGACAGCTCATCACACCCACGGACTGCATCTCTTTTGCCACTTCCGGTAATTGGTCAATCGAATAATGGTAGATGCCGGGCATAGAAGGGATTTCTTCTTTGATTTTTTCCCCCTCTACCACAAAAATAGGATAAATCAAATCCGATACGGATAATGCTGTCTCTTTCATTAAAGTGCGAATTGCTTCGTTGGTACGTAATCTTCTTCCTCTGAACATGGTCATTGCCCTTCCTTTCTCACTGATTGTCTGCTTGTTCCAATATCGTATCCAGCAGCGATTCAAAGGTCGCCTGCTTTGCCTGTATCACCGAATGGATTCCATGCTTCCTCAATGTTTCACTCGTCTTTTCCCCGATGGAAATGTATTTTATCTGAGTCCTATTTTGCGATTCTTTTATAGCTTCAACAGATCGGCGAACACAGCTGCTACAGGTAAATACGGCTAGGTCAAATTGAGTTTTTGCCAGCGCGGAGTGGTTTTTCAGATCAGAGTACTCAGTCTGCTCAGCTTGTTCCATTGGCTCATTTTCGTAGAGTATCACCACGTCCGTCGGACAGATTTCCCGCAGCTTGTCTTCCAATTCCTGCCCTTCCTCATTGAGTGCCTTTCCCTTGGGAAACAAAACATGGTCCGTTGGTTTTAAGTGCTCTTCCAACAATTTCCATAATGCATCCCGATGATAGGTTTCCGGCATCAGATCTGCATAGATTCCAAACTCTTCCAAATAGGCTCTCGTGGCACTTCCGATCACTGCAAATCGAATTCCATGAAGCATCCTCAGATCCACTTTGTTTTTATGTAAACTATTCATAAAATATTGTACCGCATTCTTACTGGTTAGTACAATATGCGTGTAATTCCGATAGTCCAGTGAATCCAACGCATCTTGGTTCTCTTTTAGAAAACCGTTTTGCACTTCGCACACATTGGCACCCAATCTTGTTAACTGCTCACCCAGTACCGATGCCTGATTTCCCACCCGCGGAAGTAAAATTCGAGTGCCAAATAACCGTTTTTCTTCAAAAAAATTGAGTTTTTCCCGCAATCCGACCACACCGCCAATCACGATCAGTGCCGGAGACGAAAGTGGTTGCCGACGGAAATCTTCAACCACCCGCGAAAGCGTAGACGTCAGCACCTCCTGCGTAGGAAGCGTTGCATGGGAAATCACAGCAATTTGGGTATCACCTGACTTTCCGGCTTCCATTAAATGCGAGACAATCTCAGGTAGTTTCGTCAGCCCCATCAAAAATACTGCGGTATCTTCACTTTTTGCCATAGCACAAAAATCGATCTCTGCCAGTTCATCCAATTTATTGTGCGCCGTTACCACGTGAAATCCACCTGCAATCCCACGATGCGTAATTGGAATTCCGGCATAGGCAAGTCCCGCAATTGCGGAAGTGATTCCCGGTACCACCTCGAAGGGAACTTGGTGTTCTCTTAAGAATAAAGCCTCTTCTCCTCCTCTTCCAAACACATAGACATCTCCGCCTTTTAGGCGAACCACCAGAGGATAAACTGACGCTTTATCTACCAACAATTGATTGATTTCCTCCTGGCGCATACTGTGATTCCGATTTTCTTTCCCTACATAAATATGCTCACAGGTTGGTTTGGTTTCTTCTAGAATCTTAGGATCAATCAGGCGATCATAAATCAGACAATCTGCCTCACAAATCAGGCGATATGCCTTGCGCGTCAACAGCTCCAAGTCTCCGGGTCCACCTCCGACCAAATATACCTTACCGTCCATATCTATGCCCCATTGCTTCCTTTAACTTCTCTGCTGCCAAAATACCCAGTGCGACGGGATCTGCTCCCACTTCCACACAAGACTCGCTTCGCTCTTCATCCCCATAGATGGCATACAGGATATATCCGTCCGATTGCCTGATGCAATGTGCCCCCACCGGAATGTGACAGCTTCCGTCGATTGCTTTCAAAAAAGCTCTTTCACAAGAAACGCATTGCTCCGTAGTTTCGTCTCCGATCTGATTTAAGAATTCCAGAAGTTCGCTTCGATCTTCTCGTACTTCGATGGCAAGTGTCCCCTGTGCACTCGCCGGAATCATCTCTTCTACACTGAAATAAGAAGTGATCACCGATTCCAGCCCCAGACGTTTCAGCCCGGCAGCCGCCAACACAATTCCATCATAATCTTCCGTTCTCATTTTCTGCAGTCTGGTATCTAAATTACCGCGAATATCCACAATTGTGAGATCCGGCCGCAGCTTTTTTAATTGTATCGCTCTGCGCTTACTCCCCGTTCCGATTCGGGCACCCGGCGGCAGTTTTGCAAGATTTTGGCATTCCTTTAGAATCAACACGTCTCTGGCATCTTCCCGCTTCAAACTCTTCGAGAAGGTCAGTCCCGGCGGGATGGAAGATGGCATGTCTTTCATACTATGTACTGCAAGATCGATCAAACCCTCTAGAAGCTGAGTTTCAATCTCTTTCACAAATAGGCCTTTGTCACCGATTTTATCCAAAGATACATTCTGAATGCGATCGCCCTTGGTCTTAATGATAACGATTTCATAGGTATACTCGGGATGCTGTTTTTTCATCTCTGCTATGACATATTCACTCTGCCACAATGCTAATTTGCTGCCTCTGGTTCCCACTCTGATATTCATTCACCCATCTCCTATTCCAAGCCAAATAAATCGCGGACTACTTCATGATACTGTTCCTGTTTCTCTGTATCTACTTGCTTTAACGAAATAATCGGATCCCGCATCAAACGCTTCATAGAAGCTTTCAAAACTTTCTTAAGCACGCTTTTCTCATGCTCATTCAACTCAAGCTTTCGCTCTAACAGCGTATAAGTATCTTCGCTCACCTCGTTAATGCGCTCCTGCAGCGTTTGTATGGTGTCATCCATACGGCATGACCGCATCCAATCCACCGTTTCTCGTAGATCTTCGCCAATCATAGTCTCGATCTCCGCTGCTTTTTCCAATCTTTTTTGATTGTTTTCTTCTGCAATCGCACTCAAATAATCCATATCATACAGATGGATATGTGCCTCTTTGGAAAGTGCCGGATCAATATCCCGCGGAGCCGCCAAATCTACAATATACAATTCCTTTTCTCTCGCCTGCATTTCCTCTTTCTTGATGATGACATGGGGGGAGGACGTTGCTCCGATCAAAATGTCACAATGTTTTAATACTTCATAGCGTTCCGAAAAGCTCACAATCTCCAGTTCCCCAAATTCCTTCTTCAAATCGTCCGCCCGCTCTTTGCTTCGGTTCGCATTGTATACCGTCTTGGGTTTTCCCTCATAGAGGTATTTCATGGTCAACCCAGACATCTTTCCACTGCCCAACACCAAAATCTCTTTGTCCTCCAACCCACATACGGCCTCTATCTGTTGGATTCCGATATAACTCAAAGACAATGGATGCTCACTGATCCGCAGCTTAGTTTTTGCCTTTTTAGCAGAAGTAATCGCATCTCGAAAAATATGATTCATGATCTTCTTACTGCACCCATTGACACGGGAAAACTCTTCCGCCTGTACGACCTGCCCCAAGATCTGATCCTCACCAAGTACCAAAGAATTCAATCCGTTGGTCACTTCATACAGATAACGCATTGCATCTTCCTTCTCTTTATGGAAGATATAATTTCGCAGATTTCCGCCTTTAAAAAAGTTTTCATATCGATCAATCACTTCCCCTGTCTGTGTCTCGGCTTGATATAAATAATATACTTCACTCCGATTACAAGTCGATAAAATGACAGCTTCTTCGATTCCCAGTTTATTTAATTCGTCATACATTTCCATCTTCCGAGTGTCGGTAAAAGCCACCGCATCCCGTATCTCCATGGGGGCTTTTTTATAGCTGATCCCCATCACTGCAAACTGTACTTCTTCCACTTGATTCCTCCATTAAAAACAAATAAATCCTCTGTTATTGTACATGAACTCACACAAATATACAACCTAAAAGCAGAGGTGAACGAGTCACCTCTACCTTGTTTTTTACTATATTTACAATCTTTTTTATTCTTAGCAAGTAGCTCCGCCTACCAAATGCAGCTGAGCATCCAGAATGGCTTGCTTCCTTCCCAAGATTTCATTTCCCAACAATTGTGATTCTACATTTTCAAAGCCTAAACGATCGATCGTAGTTGCAAAACGTTCTCCGGTTTTTCCCTGCTCGCGGAATAATAAAATTGCTTTTTCTACGAAAGAAATCACCTCTTCTTCACTGGTGAAGATATGGTTTACCAAACGGCCGTGCGCTACGGATTTCCCCCATCTTCCGCCGATGTAAACGCGGTAACCATAGGTTCCGTCTTCGATACAATCAAAAGCACACTGATCCACACAGCGTCCGCAATGATTGCAGATTGCTCGGTCGATCTTTAAAACTCCATCTTCCATTTTGGCTGCGCCGATTGGACAGATCGCTTCTACTTGACATTTCTTACAGCCGTTGCAAGAATCCTCATCATAATTTGGAACTAATTGGCCCACGATACCTAGGTCATTTAAGTCCGGTTTCACGCAATTATTGGGACATCCGCCAATTGCAATTTTAAATTTATGAGGAAGCAGTACCTGATGATAGCCCATATAAAAATCATCATGTACTTTCTGTGAGAGAGCAAATGAGTCCAATAAGCCGTACTGGCAAGTTGTTCCTTTGCAAGATACCACCGGTCTTACCTTCGATCCGGTTCCTCCGGTCACCAATCCGCATGCCTTTACCGCTTCCATAAAAGCATCAATGTGATCATAAGGAATCCCGGGACATTCTACGGTCAATCGCGTGGTGTAGCAAACGGTTCCGTCTCCGTATTTTTTGGCTGCTTCTGCAATTGCTATGCTCTGATCTGCGGTGATTTTACCATTTACGGTGATCACACGACCGTTAAAAGAATCTGTTCCTTTGTTGTTCAAGAAGCCCAAGCCTTTTACACGCTTGATATCTTCCGGTTTTAATGTACATGCCATCGTTTCATTCCTCTTTTTTCTTTATTTCATTAAACAGCGTACCACCCTCTAATACTCTGGTATTTTGGTAGCCATAAAATTTCATTCTATTTTGCAATAAATAAGCTCTTTTCCCTTTATTGCAGATTAGGAGAAGTTTTTCTTCCACTCCAAAATCGTCCATTATGCCATTCACCTTGGTCAGATCCACATAAGGTGCAGTAACAATGGTGGGAACCAGACAAGTATCAATCACGCGATATCCTTTTGCATCACCGGCAGCGTACTCCGCGGGTGTAAAGGTCTCAAATTCACCGCTGCATTTATTTAGCAGTACGTTCAGCGTGGTCACAAATGGATGAATAGCCGTAGAAAATGGCGGTGCATAAGCCAGATCCATATTCACCAAATCCGTCAGTTTCGCTTTCATGGTAAGTGCTACTACCGCAATATCGACCATTTTATCGACCGCGCCTTTGCCTAAAACCTGAATTCCCAGAAATTGGCCGGTTGGTCGGTCTGCAATCATCTTAATGTAGAAAGAGCCTGCACCCGGATAGTAATGCGCTTTGTCATCCACTACCGTCACAACGGTAATCGGTTCATAACCGGCCGCCTGTGCCTGTACTTGCGTCAATCCACATCTGCCTACATTCAATTCCGGAAGTTTGCACACTGCTGTCCCCAAAACTCCGGCGTAAGTCTGATCTTTTCCGGTTATATTCTGTGCTAAAAGTCTTCCTTCGATATTCGCGCTGCTTCCCATCGGAGAATACGTTTCTTGTCCTGTGATGCGATTTTTCACCATTACACAATCACCGGCTGCATAAATATCGGGATCGTTGGTGCACATATGCTCATCTACCAGTATCGCACCATTCTTTGCAAATTCCAGTCCGCTATCTTTTAAAAATGCTGTGTTTGGTCTAATTCCAACACTGATGACAACCAAATCCGCTTTGATCGCACGTTTATCAGTCTGTACCTTTTCAACTTTGCCATCTCCAAGAATTGCCTGCAGCTTCGTTCCGGTCATACAGGCAATTCCATGATCTGCCAAATGATTCTCTACATAGTTACACATCTCTTCATCGAATCCGGGCAGCACATTGGGCGCCATATCCATCACAATCGTACGGATTCCTTGTTCGGTTAAATTTTCTGCAATCTCTAACCCGATAAATCCGCCGCCAACTACGACCGCTCTCTTGATCTGTGCCGTTTCTATCGTCTCTCGCAATCCAATTGCATCCTCGGGAGTTCTCATGAAAAACACATGATCTAGGTCAATCCCTTCTACCGCCGGTTTTATGGGACTGGCTCCGACTGCGATAACAAGTTTGTCATAGTCATAAGATGTATGGATTCCACTCGCCTGATCGACTGCGGAGATGGTCTTGGCAGCACGATCAATTTGCGTCACCTCATGTTCATTTTTCACTTCTACACCGGTTAAATTCGTATATTTGGCAGGTGTATTTACAATCAAATCCTCTTTTTCCCGAATGACATTCCCAACATAATAGGGTAGTCCACAGCCCGCATAAGAAATGTTTTTCCCTTTATTGAATAGGATTACTTCTGCGCTTCTGTCTTCTCTTTTCATCTTGGCCGCTACCTTCGTTCCCGCTGCAACTCCACCGATCACCAGAATCTTCAAATTAGCACCTTCCCCTTTCTATCGTCAAAATCTGCTCTCTTTACCATTTTCCATTATAGCACTTGTCTTTTAATAGGTATAATAGTAAAATAAGATCATATCTATCAGAAAAGCTGATAGGAAGGAGTTATCATGCTGACAATCCGACATTATCGCATCTTTCAGGCAGTCGCCGAATATGCCAATATGAGCGAAGCTGCCAAGCAGCTCTATGTTTCGCAGCCAACTATTTCTCAAACTATTTTAGATATGGAAGCACATTACGGTGTCAAGCTATTTGAACGCTATCCCAAAAAGCTGTATATTACGGATGCCGGGAAGCGTCTTCTGGATTATGTCAACCCCTTGATTTATTCTTTTGAGAATGTGAGTTCGCTCTCTTTAGATCACATGCTCAAATACCCGCTGCGAATCGGTGCCACTTACACCGTCAGTTCCTGTATTTTAGATGATATTTTAAAAGATGCAAAAAAACGGAATCACAATCTGGATTTTTGTGTCAACGTAGCCAACACACAGATTATCGAACAAAAATTACTGAAAAATGAATTGGATTTTGCCATTGTAGAAGGAATTATCAAAAGTAAAGACATCATTACGATGCCGATTGCGGATGACTGCCTGGTTTTAGTTTGTGGAAAGGATCATCCTTTTGCCCAGAGAGAACGGGTTGATTTAAAGAGTCTGAATGATCAGGATTTTATTTTGAGAGAGACCGGATCCGGCACCCGCAAGCTATTCGAATCACAAATGGCAAGCAAGCAAATTAATTACAGAGTGAAATGGGAGTGTTCCAGTTTTGATACGGTCAAAGCAGCCGTCATCGAAAATGAAGGAATTGCAGTCATCTCTGCCCGGCTGATTCATGAAGAATTAGAATCCGGTCAATTATTTGTTGTCTATATTGATGAGTGTATCTGGAAGCGGGATTTCTTCCTTTGTTACCACAAAAGCAAAACCCTTACTCCTGAAATGCAGCCGTTCATGAATGCAACGGTTGATTACAAGATTAAGGGTGTTAAGTGCCCGATTGTGAAGCATGCTTAATTGTCCCACTGCTTCTTTTCCATGATACTACGAAGCCTATCTACTACTTCCCCTACACTCATGCCGGTCTCATCTACGGTGATATCTGCATATTTCTCATAATAGGGAACTCTTTCATTATACAGATCCAGCAGTGTCATACCTTCTTTCAGAACAACTCCGCGATCTACCAGATCTCCTAAGCGTTCCTCTAATTCCTCATAACTCAATTTTAAATAAACCACGGTGCCGATAGCTTTTAAATGCTCCATCGCTTCGGCGCTATAGATCACGCTTCCACCCGGTGCGATGACGGATTGCTCCGCCTCCAAATCAGCATTCACACGATTTTCTACCTCTAGAAATCCATCCTCGCCTCGCTCCGCAATGATTTCTTTCAGGAGGTGCTTTTCTTTCTCCTGGATCAAAATATCCACATCCACAAAGGAATATCCAAGACGCTTCGCCAAAAGAACGCCTATTGTGCTTTTACCGGATGCCGGCATACCAATCAACGTGATATTATGTTTCATCGAATATTATCTCCTTTTTTTCGTGGCCCCCCATTTAGATGCGGCTCCACGTTTTACAGAATAGCCAAAGGTTCCTATAGATTTGCCGGTTTCCAGATATTCACCATGGGAATAGGCAATCAGTTCGGTTCGATTTAACTCAAGCTTCCCTTTGGAATTCAAATAGGTCGGATCCACATCGACTGCTACCACTTTGGCGATAAACATATGATGTGATCCCAGTTCTTTCACTTCTACCACCTTGCATTCTATATTGACCGGACTCTCCATGATAATCGGTGCCGATACCTCCTGCGCTTTACCCGCAGTTAAGTGTGCCTCTTTCCATTTATCCACATCTTTACCGGAACGCACGCCGCAGTAATCGGTTGCCTGTGCCAAATCCTTCGTGGTCAGGTTGACCACAAACTCCTTGCTTTCTTTGATCATCTGATAAGAATAACGTTCAGGTCTCACCGAAATGTAAAGCATCGCCGGGTCGGAACAGATCGTGCCGGTCCAGGCAACCGTCAGAATATTGGTCTTGCCGGATGCATCTGCAACACTGACCAGTACGACCGGTGCCGGATAAAGCATGTTGCCCGCATTCCACACCTCACGCTCTTTCGTCTCGGTATCTCGTTTCACGAAGGTACGTTTCCCATAATCACGTTTCTTGGGTTCTTCTGATTTCTTCGCAGCATCAGCCTTACCGCCATCTTTCTTCGTATATGTTTTCTTATCATATGTTTTCTTATCATATTCTTTCTTGCCAAAATCTTTTTTAACGGAAGCTTTCTTGGTGTCATCCTTCTTAGCGTAATCTCTCGTTCCGTAATGACTCTTTGCAGTATCTTTCTTTATAAAGTCTTTCTTTATAAAATCCTTCTTCATATATCCTGCTTTCTTATCTAAACTTGCTCGTTGACTTGTGCAATGTTAATATCTTTTCTTACCCTTGCAGGGACATCATAACCGGCGGAATCAACTGCTTTTTACGAGAAACCACACCGGGCAGATCCACAATGCCATCCTTCTTATCCAAATGTTTATCCGATTCAATATGGAATACATCCACGATCAATTGCTCTGCTCCCTGACCTTCGCATAAGAGCACCGTGGATTCCGTCAAAATATTGGTTAACATAAAAAACATCATATCCACACCATGTTCTTTATGTGCCTTTTGCAGATAAGGCAGCATCCGCTTCTGCAGTTTCACCAGTTCCTTCGCATTTAAAGAACTGATTTGACCAATTCCAAAGGAAATCTTCCCTACCGTAAAACGTTTATAATCCTGATAAAAGATCTCTTCATCTGACTTGTTCTTCAAATTACTTCCTGCGGCAAACATCTCGGACGCATAGTCCTCAATCTGAATTCCCGCAAGCTTCGCCAGTGCCAGTGCCGCCTGTCGATCCACCTCCGTACAGGTGGGAGAACGGAAGAGCAGCGTATCAGAGATAATAGCACTGCAAAGCAGTCCCGCAATATTTTTTTCAATGGAGATAGCAGATTCCTGATACATCTGATAAATGATGGTGGCCGTACAACCCAGTGGTTGATTTCTGAAAAATACCGGTGAAATCGTTTCAATCGTTCCCAATCGATGGTGGTCAATAATTTCCATAATTCTGGCATTTTCAATTCCATCTACCGCTTGACTTTTCTCATTGTGATCTACCAAAATCAGAGATTTTCCGCTTGCACCCAACAAGTTACGTCTAGAAATCATACCCTTGTATTTGCCATCTTTATCTAGAACCGGAAAATCACGATGACGTTTGTTGGCCATCACATCCTTGATATCGTCGATCGCATCTGTATCTTCAAAGGTGATCAGGTTTTCGGTTTTCATGAAATAGCTGATTGGCATACTCTGATTGATCAGACGGGCAGCCGTGTAAGTATCGTAGGGTGTTGTAATCACGGTACAGCCATGTTCCTGTGCCAACTTCTTAATTGTCATCGAGACCGCGGCTCCTTCGCAGACCACAATGCAGGCCGCATCCATCTCAATTGCACACAACTGTGATTCATAGCGATTACCCAGAATCACTAAATCATTCTTGGCAATATAATATTCCATCATATCCGGATTAGCTGCCGCAATCAAAACTTTTCCGGCACTAAAATAGGCATCTGCACTGCCCACGATCAAAGCACCCTCCAGCGTTTCCAGGATGTTGGCATACTGGGTATCCGCCTTTGACAAGATACTGCTGTCATACACATTCATGTAGGATTGTGCAATATCACTGACCGTAATCATTCCCTCTAGCATTCCATCCTTGGTCACCGCCGGGATGGTCACCACCGCAGCAGTCTGCATCATATTCCATGCTTTTTTGAGAGAAATGTTCCGATCCACCCCTTGCGTCTCCCGAATCTCAATATCGCGAACCTCGGTTCTCACATGCTCAATCAGATCCGGTGCCGGAACATGAAAATAATTTAGTACAAACTGAGTTTCTTCATTCACATGTCCGGCTCTGCCCGGCTCATATTCCTGCCCAGTCAGTACACGCTTTAAATTTGCGTAGCAGATGGCGGAGCAGATGGAATCGGTGTCCGGATTTTTGTGCCCAATTACAATCGTCTTTCTCTTACTGTATTCTGCCATAAATCCTCCTATCACTATGGATTTCACAATCTATTTACATGATGTTCATATTCTATTCACAATTATTTTTTATACTAAATGTATAGAAAATCGTGTATGCAGGTTGATTTATCGTCAAATTGCACATAGATTTTTCATAATTACCCCGGTTGTTCGTCAACCGGGGTCTCCTCATGTCCTGAATACAACCCCTTCAGCAAACTTCATGAAGGGGTTGTATTTATCTGTTTAGTCCAAGATCAATCTCGCCGCACCATAGATTCCGGCATCATTGCCCAGCTTCGCCAGACCGATACCGCCTCGATTATTCGAGATGACCATCAGTTGCGAATAATGTTTTTCTATGATGTCAATTAAGAACTGTCCCGCCTTGGAAACACCTCCTCCGATGACAAAAAACTCCGGATCTACGGTCAATGCCACCTGCGACAGCAGCCGCCCCAAATAGTGTCCTACCGTCTCTACGACCTCCAGGGCCAACGCATCTCCTGCCTTGGCTGCGTCGAGCACGTTCTTGGCCGTAACCTTCACACCATAGGTTCTAAGTGTTGATGGCATCGTACCGGCTTCCATCTTCTTTCTGGCTTCTCTGGCGATTCCGGTTGCGGAAGCAATCTGCTCCACACAGCCTACCCCACCGCAATTGCAATGTTCTGTTTCATCATCGCGGATATGAATATGTCCAATTTCACCGCCCAGACCATGCTTACCTGCGATGATCTTCTCATCGATGATAACACCGCCGACACCGGTTCCCAAGGTAACCATAACAATATCGGTATAGCCTTTTCCTCCGCCCTGCCACATCTCACCGAGCGCTGCCACATTGGCATCATTGCCGCCGCGAACCGGGAGTCCATCCAAAAGTGCACTGAGTTCACGCACCGGGTTTTTGTCCCGCCAGCCCAGATTGACACAGACCTCCACATATCCGTCCGGAAGAATCGGACCGGGTACTCCGATCCCTACCCCTGTCACATCCTCCATAGCAATGTCCGCAGAAAGCAGCTTTTCCTTGATGGAAGTAGCGACATCGTTTAGGATATATTTGCCATCTTCCTCCTTGCGGGTTTTGACTTCCCATTTATCCAGCAACGTTCCCGTTGTCTCAAACAGACCAATCTTCACGCTGGTTCCGCCTACGTCAACACCAATACATTTTGTCCCCATCGTTGTACGCTCCTATCTATAAGTTTTTCACTGTCTCCACCACATGCGCAACTGTAAAACCAAAATGTTCAAACAATTGTGATGCCGGTCCACTAGCTCCAAACCCTTTCATCGTAATGTAAGCACCATCCAAACCTACATAGCGTCCCCATCCGAAATCACCAAGCGCCTCAATTGCCACTCTCTTTCTAACTGATTTCGGCAATACTGTTTCTTTATATTCGTCAGACTGTTCTTCAAACAGATCCATACATGGCATGGATACTATGCGAATTCTGCGTCCTTCTTTCTCAAGCTCTGCCTTCGCTTTGCCGGCCAGTTCCACTTCCGAACCACTGGCAATCAGGATCACCTCCGGTGTTCCCTGACAATCTTCGATCACATAACCGCCTTTTAGAGCTCCCTTGCTGCTTCCCGCCATCGGTGCCAGATTCTGTCTGGTCAAGACCAATGCCGTCGGTGTCTGTGCAGAGGTCATCGCACTATACCACGCTGCTGCAGTCTCTACCGCATCGCAAGGACGGAATACATGGAAATTTGGCATTGCACGCAGCATGGCCAACTGCTCAATCGGTTCATGCGTCGGCCCGTCTTCGCCCACACCAATGCTGTCATGAGTCAATACAAACGTCAGCGGTACCCCCATCAGCGCAGACAAGCGAGCCATTGGTTTCACATAATCACTGAACACAAAGAATGTTGCTACATAGGCACGCAGACCGCCGTGAAGCATGATTCCATTGCCAATTGCCGTCATCGATAATTCGCGTACACCAAAGTGCAGATTGCGGCCTTCCGGTGTCGCTTTGGAGAAATCTCCAACCCCCTGCATGTTGGTCTTGTTGGAAGGAGCCAGATCCGCAGATCCACCAAATAAATTGGGCAGCTTGTCCTTCAAATAATTGATTGCTTTTCCCGATAAATTTCTCGTGGCTTCCGGTTTCTCGGACTGTGCCCAGAATGCTTCGTCCTCAAGCAATGCCTCGGCTGCTTTTGTATCATGATATTGATCCCACATCGCTTCCATATCCGGAAATTCTTCGCAATAAGCCGCAAACATCACCTTCCATGCCGCTTCTACTTCTTCCTTCTGCTCCGCAATCCGGCGATAATTTGCATAAACTTCTTCCGGAACATAGAACGGTTCCTGAGATGGCCATTCCAAATATTCCTTCATAGCCTTGATATTCTCTGCACCCAGAGGTTCTCCGTGTGCGCTCGCCTTGCCTTGTTTCGCCGGGCAGCCATAGCCAATCTGTGTCTTCACGGTGATAAAGGACGGTCTGGAAAGATCCGCTTTTGCCTGTTCAATGGCCTCTCCGATTGCAGTCAAATCATTGCCGTCCTCCACAGTCAGAGTCTGGAATCCAAATGCATCCATACGTTTTTCTACATCTTCCGTAAATGCCAACTCCGTACTTCCTTCAATTGAAATTGAATTGGAATCATAAAAGACAATTAATTTGCCCAAGCCCAAGGTTCCTGCCAGAGAGAATGCTTCTGAAGAAATGCCTTCCATCATACATCCATCTCCACCCAACACATAGGTGTAGTGGTCTACAATCGGATAATCTTCTTTGTTAAATACGGCTGCAAGATGCGTCTCTGCCATCGCCATGCCGACTGCCATACCCATGCCGGCACCCAGCGGTCCCGTGGTGGCTTCTACTCCTACCGTATGGCGGTATTCCGGATGTCCCGGTGTGAGAGAACCCATCTGCCTGAAATTCATCAGATCTTCTTTCGAGAGATCCCCATATCCAAATAAATGAAGCAGCGAATACAAAAGCATAGAGCCATGTCCGCCGGACAGCACAAAACGGTCACGGTTTTCCCACTGAGGATCCGCCGGATTGTGATTCATATGATTCGCCCAAAGCTCGTAAGCCATGGGTGCCGAACCAAGTGGCAGTCCCGGATGTCCGGAATTGGCTTTTTGAATTGCATCTGCTGCAAGTACTCGAATTGCATTAACTGACATAGTATCCATGTTCATTGGTATAGCCTCCTTGTTTTTGCATATTATTGTAATTTTATTTCTTTCATGGTCTGCGGTCCTGTCACAATCAAGTTATTGAAGAATGTTCCGCTCGTGATCTTAGAAACTACAAAATCAAAGGTTCCTTCAAATTTAAGCGTTCCCCACATACTATATACTCTACATGAATCTTCATTATACAGAAGAATATTGTCTCCGTCAATATCCGCCTTCAAATAGTCATAGCTGAACTCTTGACTAAATACCTTGGTGCCGTCTTTCTCGTAGAGATCCATGCGATAGTCGAACTCTCCGGCTGTGGCACTGACAATAATCCCCACGTAATCGGGGGAGTGAAAAATACTCCGGATCTCTTCTTCCACCGGTATCTGAACCAAAAGCTCCGGTGACATCACATTTTTGGAGCTAAAGAAAGAGAGACTGTGATCCGCAAAAGCGCAGGAATAGGTTTCATCTAAAAATACCACTCTGGCCACCATACTGCCCTCATAGGGATCGTCATATCCGCCTACCAGCCGGTTCGGTATGTTTTTGCCCACTTCCGAGAAATTGTGAAATGCAACTCGATTTTTCAAGGCTCCGTTTCCAATATACACGTAGGATCCCATCAGCTGTGTCCCATCCGGCGACAGTGCAATATCCAAAGGATAACCGACTTCTCCATCCAAAAGACCTTTGATGGTAATGTCAAGCGGTGTCCCATCTTTCCGAAATAAGGTAATGTAATTTGCTTTTTGATCCTCCAAAACAGCTGCCACAACGCCCTTGTCCGATATACTCACCTTGAGTATCGGCAGCAGTGTCGTTGCAACTCCCTGATTACCGGTCTTATCACAGATATAGATGCTGTTCCCCTGCTGATCTGCGATCGCCGCATAGTCACCGCTGACCGCTGCAATCGGAGACTTCATCTCATAACTTTGAATCCATACATCTTTTCCGTCTGCATCTACATAAGCGGCACCATCCTTCGTGTATTTGAGCAGATTGGAGCCGAAATTCATGTAGCCGGTAAAACTGCTTTCTCCGCGATCCAGATGTTTCTCCCACCCAACCGTATAGCCGGTATATTGATAATGTCGCTGATATTCATAAACTCCAAAGAGCGCTGCACCTACCAAAATCAATAAAATGAGAATTACCGTCAGACGTTTTTTAAGAATTTTTTTATGTATGGTTTTTACAATTTTATCGCTGTCTTTTTTTTGCTCATTTCGCAATTCCGGATTGGAGATCATACGGCTCTGCAGTTGTCGTTTCTTCATTTCTCGATCATTGATTGGACCATTATTAGCCATGTTCATTCTCCCCAACTGTATCTTGCACATAATTAAGGTTTATTATATAACATTGTGGGAAGAAACGCATTAGTTTTTCAAGGAAAGCTTCAATTTGGCATAATTAAGGTTTGCCCCGAAATGATTTTATTCTCATCCTCCAAACCATTTAATCTGCAAATTTCTTCTCGTCTGCTTAAATCATGATAAAATTTGATACAGATTCCGTAGAGCGTTTCGCCCTCCTGAATGATATACGTGGTTTGATTGGCCGAAACTTTTGCAGCTGTCTCGGGCAATTCCTCGTCGATATTTAAAGGCATATTGGCAGGAATCGGCAGAGTGCCCGCTGCTTCTGTTTCCGGTATATTAAAAGCTGCCGGAAGTTCCGGTATCATGGTCTCCGCTGCGATCGTTTCTGCTGCTGCCGTTTCTGCTGCTGCCGTTTCTGCTGCTGCCGTTTCTGCCGCTGCCGTCGTCGGATACACACGTCCGGGGGCTTCTTCCACCAGCACCTGAGGGTTGGTTTTCTCCGGCAATGCCGATGCAATGACGGTCTCCATCTGCTTCATTTTCCCATAATTATTGAACATCACCACCCCACCGGCAAGCACCATGATCGAGAGCACACTACACAAACCGCCCAGCACACTGATTGCACTGCGATGAGCCACCATCTGTGTCTTATTGTCATCCATTCTCTGACGGAAATCATGGATCACCGCATCGCTGCTGCCGGATTCTACACGTCGGGCATCCTTGCGCAAAATCATATAATCCTGCATCATCTGATTCCGCTCATAGTAAATACTGTGTCCACGCAGTTTATAGAAGCCATCCTCCGAGGTGATGTAGATGGCTTCTTCTCCTTCTAAACCTGAATTCAAATACATCAATTGATTTTTTCCCGCAAAATACTGCCCATGCTGCTTCCAGTAATTTAAAGGACTCAGTTGACTCCCCGGCGCGCCACAGAGAAACCATCCCAAAACCGTCCGTTTTGGAAACATTTGTTCCAAATCCTCATAAGCTTTTTTCCAAGCACCTTCTGAAAACACTACTTTTTCGCCATCTTCTGTGACCGCTTCCATCTCGATGGCACCATCCACAAATAAATAGGGGGTTCCCTCCTGTTCTTCCGCACTGCCCAGTAAAAGACCGACTCGCAGATCTTGTCCTCCCTTTGGATAGAGACGTTTTAAATAGGTATTGACATAATCCTCTACGTACAGCTTGACCATCTGATCGCGTTCCCCGATCTGCCGAATATTCTTTGGTAACTTTGGAAATGGATTATATAATTCTCCCATAGGCTCACCCCGCTCTTATTTTTCGTTATCGAAGCAATCCTAGCATGAACGGGGTGCAAAAGTTGTCAAACCGGGACACTGGAATCCCATAATTTTTCGACAAGGCAAATACTGTCGCTGATGCAGTCTGCCAAACGCATGACCACAGCCAGCCGAATGCTCTGCAGCATGAGTGGATCATAGTTTCCACAGCTGCTGACAATGCCGGTAATAAAGATATCTCCCACGGACTTTAATTCTTTGCTGACTCCCAAACCGGGTTTTAAAGAGCCTCTGCCCAGTGTAATACAACCAATATGATTGGTGCTGCCCACCGAAGCATCTACAGCAATCACTAGGTGATTCGGATAGCTCCGCTCCATCGTCTCTACATAATCCTCCAGATTCATAGCATGAACCGGTCGGTTTAACGTTCCCAGAATTCTCACATGATTCAAATGACGCTCCTGCAGCTTATGACCGATCAGAGGCCCCAGACTATCGCCGGTAGAACGATCCGTTCCGATACACAAGAGCAAAATCTCTCTCTTTTGTGTTTCTTCCTGCTCTTCCCGAATCATTCGATACAGTCTGGCTGCCAGTTCCACCGCTTCAAATTCTTTGGTTGTATCAAAATAATAAAGCTCCCTTCGTTCAAAGGGAGCCATCTTCTTCCACACATTCATCATGTCCACCCAGCCCACATTTCTTCATTCTGTTGTAACTATTATAGACCGGGGAGATGTTTATTATGCGTCTTTCTTCTTATATTCTGCGATTGCTTCGCTCAAATTGGTTGCCGTTCCGTTCCGGATGATGTCTGCCAATGCATCCAGTTTCTGTGGCTGCAAGAAATCTTTGCCCAGATAGGTCTCATAGTGATCCGTAATATAGAGATTTCTGGTCTTGGCCGCTTCTGTCAGTTCTTTCAGTTCCTGCTCCTGCGCCTCATATTGAGTCTTCAACTGGGCAATCCGCCCTTTGCTGTTATTGGCAATCTCGTCGGAAATGATGTTCTTGGTCACATTCTCAAAGGTGTTCAATGCATCTTTCTTCTTCGCCGCAATGTCCGCCAATTCCTGTTCGCTCTGTGCGATCTCGTCGTCATGCTTTTGCAGATTATAAACGGCTTCATTTCGATCTTTTTTGATGCTGTGCGTAATCACTTTGGTCTTCTTCTGATTGCTGTGAATCTGATCCCGCAAAATCCGACCTGCCTTCAAGGTCTGTGCATAACGCACTTTGGTCTTATTGCCAATCATGATATAACATCCGCCAAACAGGATGATTGCCGCCATATAAATGCCCACCAAATAGATGGGGTTTCGCCCGGGAATGAGCAGATAGAGTCCGTATGGAATGACCAAAAAGCATAGCAGTACCGCGCCCAAGAATAACGCATATTCTGAAATCCAACGTGGAGAATACAGGGAATAATACAATTTCGAATTGCAGTACTGCGGTACATGATTCTGCTGAAATACCGTCTTGATCTGTAAACTTAACTGGCGATTCTGCTCCCTAAGTTCCGAGGTCTCTTCTACAATCCGTTCCTTCACGCCTTGGCTTTTGGCTTTCTCTCTCTTGCTTCGTGCTTTCTTAAGACGTTCCTGACCTTTGTTCAGTTCCTTATCATAGCTTAGATTAATCTCCTCTGTGCGCTTCTTGATGGTTTGGCTGATATTTTCGGCGACAGCTCTCTCCTCTGCCTCATAGGTTTTCTGCGACTCCTCTGCCTTCTGTCCTAGGATATTTTCCTGA
>JAVXIV010000005.1:0-21448 GCA_036785645.1 Hungatella sp. | reverse complement strand
CGATGAGTCACCGGTTCGGAATATGAATGACTGCAGTGTGGTTACTGCAAATTATGAGTTGGGAAAAGGAATTCGTGGAACGATCGGAATCATTGGACCCAAAAGGATGGACTATGAGAAGGTGTTAAAGACACTGCGTACTTTGATGACACAGTTGGATGTAACCTTCAAAAAAGAGGAAAGGTGAAGAATGAATCGTGGAGAATGAGACAAAAAAAGATGCACCAATAGCAGACGAGAATCCAAAAACAGCGGACATCACAAAAACAGCGGATGTCACAGACACAGCGGATGTCACAGACACCGAGGAGATGCATAGTGGCTCTGGGGAGATCCCTTTGAAAGAAGAGGAGATCGGAAATTTGGAAAAACCACAGGATGCAGCAGAAGAACCCGGGAAGAAGAGTTTCTTTGGAAAGAAAAAAGAAAAGAAGGATCCCAGAGATATCCAGATTGAAGAATTGACGGATCGAGTCCGCAGAACGATGGCGGAGTTCGATAATTATCGAAAGCGGACTGAGAAAGAAAAGTCTGCAATGTATGAGGTTGGAGCCAAAGACATCATTGAGAAGATGCTGCCGGTGGCAGACAATTTTGAACGTGGCTTAGCTTCCATCACCGAGGACGCAAAGGGAACACCGCTTGCCGAGGGGATGGAGATGATTTATAAGCAATTATTGAAGACGCTGGAGGAAGCCGGAGTAAAACCAATTGAGGCGGTTGGTCAGCCCTTTGACCCCAACTTTCATAATGCAGTGATGCATATCGAAGATGAGAATCTGGGAGAGAACATTGTTTCACAGGAGCTTTTAAAAGGATATCTATATCGAGACAGCGTGGTGAGACACAGCATGGTACAGGTAGCAAATTAAGCACAGCTACGACTGGAAAACACATTATAAAATATAGGAGGATTTAAGGATGAGCAAGATTATTGGAATTGACTTAGGTACAACAAATAGTTGTGTAGCGGTTATGGAAGGCGGAAAGCCGGTTGTAATCGCAAATACAGAGGGGATTAGGACCACTCCGTCTGTGGTAGCATTTACCAAAACAGGAGAACGATTGGTTGGAGAGCCGGCAAAGCGTCAGGCAGTTACCAACTCAGATAAAACAATCTCTTCTATTAAGAGATATATTGGTACCGATTATAAGGTGACCATTGATGACAAAAAATATTCGCCGCAAGAGATTTCGGCGATGATTCTTCAAAAATTAAAGACCGATGCAGAAAGCTATTTAGGCGAGAAAGTAACCGAAGCAGTGATTACAGTTCCTGCATACTTCAACGATGCACAGCGTCAGGCGACCAAGGATGCAGGCAAGATTGCGGGCTTGGAGGTAAAACGTATCATCAATGAACCAACTGCAGCAGCACTGGCTTATGGATTGGATAATGAAAAAGAACAAAAGATCATGGTATATGATTTAGGTGGTGGTACTTTCGATGTGTCTATTATCGAAATCGGTGATGGTGTCATTGAAGTGCTTGCAACCAATGGGGATACTCGTTTGGGCGGCGATGATTTCGACAGTCGAATCACCCAGTGGATGGTAGATGAATTTAAGAAGAACGAAGGTGTAGATTTATCTGCGGATAAGATGGCACTTCAAAGACTCAAAGAAGCAGCCGAGAAAGCCAAGAAAGAATTATCAACCGCAACGACTACCAATATCAATCTGCCATTTATTACAGCAACCGCAGAAGGTCCAAAACATTTGGATATGAATTTAACTCGTGCAAAATTTGATGAATTAACTCATGATCTGATTGAAAGAACAGCGGCACCGGTACAAAATGCATTAAAGGATGCCGGCATCACTGCATCAGAACTCGGTAAAGTATTATTGGTTGGCGGATCAACTCGTATGATTTCTGCTCAGGAGAAAGTAAAACAACTGACCGGAAAAGAACCTTCCAAAGCATTGAACCCGGATGAATGTGTTGCTATTGGCGCATGTATTCAGGGCGGTAAGCTGGCAGGTGATGCCGGTGCAGGCGATATCTTGCTGTTGGATGTAACTCCGCTTTCTCTGTCGATTGAGACTATGGGTGGAGTGGCTACAAAGCTGATTGAGAGAAATACAACGATTCCGACTAAGAAGAGTCAGATTTTCTCTACTGCAGCTGATAATCAGACTGCGGTGGATATCCATGTATGTCAAGGTGAGAGACAGTTCTCCAGAGATAATAAGACCCTTGGACAGTTCCGCTTGGATGGAATTCCGCCTGCAAGAAGAGGTATTCCACAGATTGAGGTTACCTTTGATATTGATGCCAATGGTATCGTGAATGTATCCGCCAAAGACCTGGGAACCGGAAAAGAACAGCATATTACCATTACCTCCGGTTCCAATATGTCAGATTCTGATATTGAGAAAGCAGTAAAAGAAGCGGCTCAGTTTGAATCGGAAGACAAGAAACGTAAAGACGGAATCGATGCCAGAAATGATGCGGATTCTATGGTATTCCAGACAGAGAAGGCTTTGGAAGAGGTTGGTGATAAGATTGATGCCAATGATAAGGCTTCTGTAGAAGCGGACTTGACTACTCTGAAAGAAGCACTGGGCAGAGCTCCGATGGAAGAGATGAGCGAGGCTCAGATTGATGATATCAAAGCCGGTAAGGAAAAGTTGATGACAAGTGCACAGGCGCTGTTTGCCAAAGTATATGAATCTGCGCAAGGTGCAGCTCCGGATATGGGTGCAGGCCCGGATATGGGAGCAGGAACAGAAGCAGGAAGTCAACCGGAAGAAGATGTAATTGATGGAGACTTTAAGGAAGTTTAAAATACCAAAGGCGGTAGACCAAGATGGCAGAAAGTAAGAGAGATTACTACGAAGTTCTGGGCATTGCGAAGGATGCAGATGATGCGGCAATAAAAAAGGCATATCGGGTTCTAGCTAAAAAATATCATCCGGATTCCAATCCGGGTGATGCCGAGGCGGAGAAGAAGTTTAAAGAAGCTTCAGAAGCATATGCAATTCTTAGTGATCCTGAGAAGAGAAAACAGTACGACCAGTTTGGTCACGCAGCTTTTGATGGCGGCGCAGGCGGTGGCGGCGGCTATGGTGGTTTTGGCGGCTTCGATTTTAACGGAGCCGATATGGGAGATATCTTTGGAGATATCTTTGGCGATATTTTCGGCGGCGGAAGAAGTGCCAGAGGCGGTGCTCGCTATAATGGCCCCATGCGCGGAGCCAATGTCAGAGCCAGTGTCAGAATTACATTTGAAGATGCGGTTTTTGGCTGTGAAAAAGAGATTGAAATTAATTCCAAGGATGAATGTACCTCCTGCCACGGAAGCGGAGCAAAGGCGGGAACGTCACCCGAAACCTGCCCGAAATGTAATGGAAAAGGCAAGGTTATGTATACGCAGCAGTCGATGTTTGGACAGGTGCAAAATGTACAGGTTTGCCCGGACTGCGGCGGTACCGGTCAAATCATCAAAGAAAAATGTCCGGATTGTCGTGGCACCGGTTATATAGCCAGACGTAAGAAGCTGAAGGTATCAATTCCGGCCGGAATTGATGATGGTCAGAGCATTCGCATGGCGGGTGCTGGAGAGCCGGGAAGCAGCGGAGGAGAACGCGGAGATTTATTGGTAGAGGTTGTGGTATCAAAACATCCAATCTTTATCCGTAAGGATATGAATATCTTTTCTACTGTGTCGATTTCTTTTGCAACTGCAGCTCTGGGTGGTCCGATTCGCATTAAGACGGTGGATGGGCAGGTTGAGTACGAAGTGAAAGCGGGAACCCAGACGGATACTAAGATTCGACTGAAAGGTAAAGGTGTGCCATCTTTACGCAGTAAAACAGTGCGGGGCGATCATTATGTAACCTTAGTAGTACAGGTACCTGAACGGATGAACGAGGAACAGCGCGAGGCTCTGCGCAAATTTGATGAGGCGATGACCGGAAAAATCACCAAAAATTCGGATGAAGAAACCAGTCGCAGCAAGAAAAAAGGATTATTTAAATAAAGTAGGATATACCATAGACTCTATAAATGGGGAGGATTTGTGATGAAGAAGTTTTGGAAATGGGTGCCACTGGCGCTGCTTATGACGCTCCTTTGTTCCAATACCGCTTTGGCAGCCAAAGGACCGGGTGTTGCGGGAGAAACGGCAGGAAGCGGCAATACTGCAGTACGGATGTTTCCGGGATGGAATGGAGCCGGAACCCTGGGACCGATGATTTCCACTTCTCCGGATGAAGAGTATGACGATTCCGATGTAGAATCTTATGCACAGGGGTGGCGTTATAGTCCATCTGGGTGGTGGTATCAGTTTTCCGATGGCGGTTGGCCGGTCAACGGCTGGAAGTATATTGATTCCAGGTGGTATTACTTCAATTCAGACGGTCATGTGATGACCGGCTGGCTGCGGATTCATAATCAAACCTTTTATTTAAATCCTACGGATGACGGAACTTACGCTTCGCTGAGAACCGGTTGGCAGTTGGTAGATGGCAAAGCCTATTATCTGAACGCAAAGTCCGATGGAAATTTAGGCATGCTTTTGACGAATACCACGACTCCGGATGGCTATAAGGTCGGTGCAGATGGTGTACTGATTCCTTAGAAAACCCATAAGCACTATAAAAGGAGAATATATGTGTTTGTCTTTTGCAATCGTAGATACCGGAACTCAGAAATGGGTTCCGGTTTTTTGTTTCAGAAGATTTAAAAACCGACGAGATTATAGCAGGCGTTCGTGTTGCAATGAAATTTATTCTATGTTATTATGTATGTTGGAAAATTACGTGGGGGAGAGGAATAGAATATGTGGCAGTATTTGATTGTATGTCCGCTGGTGTTTTTGGCAGGGCTCGTGGATTCGATTGCGGGAGGCGGAGGCTTGATTTCCCTGCCGGCTTACTTGATTGCGGGAGTTCCGGCTCATGTGGCACTGGGAACCAATAAGTTAAGCTCTACACTTGGAACAACGGTATCGACACTGCGCTTTGCAAAAAACGGATTTATTGAAGGCAGGATTGCCGTGACAGCTGCTGCGGCTGCCTTAATCGGTTCGGTCATCGGTGCTAATTTATCCTTGCTGATCAGTGAATCGGTGATCAAAAGCATGATGATCGTCGTACTTCCCATCGTTGCATTCTACGTTTTGAAGAATAAAAATATGGGGCAGGATCCGCTGACGGATACATTACCGGAGAACACCATGCTTGCGATTGCTGTAACTGCAGCTTTTTTTCTGGGAGCATATGATGGCTTCTATGGACCCGGTACCGGCACCTTCTTGATTCTAGTGTTGACCGGCGCAGCCAAGATGAATGTCAAGAAAGCATCGGGACTGACCAAGGTGATCAATCTTTCTTCCAATGTGGCGGCTCTGATTACTTTTATCATTAACGGAAAAGTGCTCTATCCATTGGGAATTGCATCCGGAGCCTTCTGTATTGCGGGACATTATATCGGATCGGGCATGGTCGTACACAATGGACAGAAGATCGTTCGTCCGGTGGTGCTCATCGTACTGACGATTTTATTTATAAAAATTATAAGCGGACAATAAAAGGATGGAGGGCGATCCATGAAATGGAATAAGTTTACCTTGACGACGACCACCGAAGCGGTCGATTTAGTGAGTAGTTTATTGGATGATATTGGGATAGAAGGAATCGAGATTGAGGACAATGTGCCTCTGACCGAAAGCGAGACCAAGGGTATGTTTATAGATATTCTTCCGGAATTACCACCGGATGAAGGCGTGGCAAGAGTCAGCTTCTATCTAGAGGATATTTCAGACTTGGAACGCATTTTGCAGGAGATTGAAGAAGGTCTGGATGACTTGAGCCGTTTCATCGATGTAGGGGAGAGAACCATGGTGACTTCGGAGACGGAGGACTTGGACTGGATCAATAACTGGAAACAATACTTCAAACCATTTACCGTGGGCGATATTTTGATCAAACCAACCTGGGAAGCAATTCCGGAAGAACACAAAGACAAGCTTCTGATTCAGATTGATCCCGGTACGGCTTTTGGAACCGGACAGCATGAGACAACACAGCTTTGCATTGGTCAGCTTCGCAAGTATCTCACTCCGGGTGCCAAGATCTTAGATGTGGGAACCGGAAGCGGCATCTTGGGTATCACGGCACTCAAACTGGGAGCCGGAGAAGTATTTGGAACCGATCTGGATGAAAATGCCATCGTTGCGGTAGGTGAGAATCTGGAAGCCAATCAGATCGGCGCCGAGCGTTTTCATGTGCTGCTAGGGAATATTATAACCGATCAGGCAGTGCAGGATTTGGCGGGGTATGGCTGTTATGATATTGCAGTGGCTAATATTTTGGCAGATGTGATTATTCTGCTTCAACAAGAGATTCCGATGCATTTGAAAAAAGGTGGTATTTTTATCACCTCAGGTATTATTAGTCAAAAAGAAGAAGCTGTGAAACAGGCATTGAAGGCAAACGCAGAACTGGAGATTGTGGATATTGTTCATCAGGGCGAATGGCTTTCCGTCATTGCCCGCAGACGATAAGGAGCGGCCGTGTATCATTTTTTTGTAACACCGGAACAGGTTTTAGAGACCTCAATTACCATTACCGGAACCGATGTGAATCATATTAAAAATGTGCTTCGCATGAAGGTGGGAGAAGCACTTTTAATCAGCAATGGTTTGGACAAGGATTATCACTGTGAAATCCTTGAGATGACAGCGCTGCAGGTGACGGCGAAGATTCTTGAAATTGATGAGGAGGGAACGGAACTTTCGACCAAGCTCTATCTGTTTCAGGGACTTCCTAAAAGCGATAAGATGGAACTGATCATACAAAAAGCAGTGGAGCTGGGAGTTTATCAGATTCTTCCGGTGCTGACAAAACGTACCATTGTGAAATTGGATGCGAAAAAAGAGGACGTTCGCCGAAAACGCTGGAACGGCATTGCAGAGAGTGCGGCCAAGCAATCAAAACGTATCATGATTCCGGAAGTAACCGGTGTGATGACGTGGGCGGATGCTTTGCGTTATGCATCAGAATTGGATGTCAATCTGATCCCTTATGAACATGCAGAAGGGATGGCAGGCACAAAGAAAGAATTGGAGCAAATCAAACCGGGGATGTCGGTGGGGATTTTTATCGGACCCGAGGGAGGCTTTGACGATCATGAAATCGAACAGGCACAACAACTGGGAATCACTCCCATTACGTTGGGGAGAAGAATTCTGCGCACCGAGACGGCGGGATTGGCAGTGTTGTCAATTCTGATGTTTCAACTAGAAAGTTAGGAGACGGTATGGAAGTTTATTTTGATAATTCTGCAACGACGCGAGTGTTGGATTCGGTAAAGGATCTGATGGTGAAACTGATGACCGAAGATTATGCCAATCCGGCGGCAAAGCATAAAAAAGGAATGCAGGCAGAAAACTATATAAAAGAAGCGCGTGCGGAGATTGCCAAAAGCCTGAAAGTACAGGACAAAGAGATCCTCTTTACCTCGGGAGGCTCCGAATCGAATAATACGGCACTGATTGGCACGGCGATGGCAAACCGACGTATCGGCAAGCATATCATCAGCAGCAATATTGAACACGCATCGATCTACAACCCATTGGGATATTTAGCAGAGCAAGGATTTGAAATCACCTATCTGCCGGTGGATCATTTGGGGCATATTTCTTTAGAACAACTGGAAGCGGCCATTCGCCCGGATACCATTCTAGTGTCTGTGATGTATGTGAATAACGAAGTGGGCTCGGTGGAACCGGTAGAAGAGATCTCGCAGGTGATCAAGAAGAAAAATCCGCAGACACTCTTTCATGTTGATGCAATTCAGGCCTATGGCAAATATAGGATTCGTCCGAAACATCAGGGCATTGATTTGCTTTCTGCCAGCGGTCACAAATTCCATGGTCCCAAAGGTGTAGGCTTTCTCTATATCGATGAGAAAGTGAAGATAAAGCCTCTGATTTATGGAGGCGGTCAGCAAAAAGGACTGCGTTCCGGTACGGAGAATGTTCCGGGAGTAGCCGGTATGGGTCTGGCGGCCAAGGAGATGTATGAAAACCATGAGGTGAAGGTAGATCATCTCTATGATTTGAAGGACTATATGATGACTCGGATCGCAGAGGTAGAAGGAACATATTGCAATAATTGCCCGGGCAGAGAGAGCGCTCCGCAGATCGTCAGTGTCAGCTTTGACGGAGTCCGCAGTGAGGTGTTGTTACATGCTTTGGAAGATCGGGGAATTTATGTATCTTCCGGTTCGGCATGTTCTTCCAATCACCCCGGAGTCAGCGGTACTTTAAAAGGAATTGGGGTAAAACCGGAGCTTTTGGATGCGACGCTGCGCTTTAGCTTTGGACTGTTTAATACCCGTGAAGAGATTGATTACAGCATAGAGGCGCTGCAGGAAATATTACCGGTTCTGCGCCGTTATCGGAGAGGATAAAAGATGTTATATAAATCATTTTTAATTAAATATGCAGAGATTGGAACCAAAGGCAAGAATCGATTTTTGTTTGAGGATGCACTGATGAAGCAGATGCGCCATGCACTGCGTCGTGTAGAGGGAACCTTTGCTGTTTCGAAAGAGTCCGGCCGCATCTATGTGGATGCAGAGGGTGAATATGACTATGAGGAAGCGATTGAAGCCTTAAAGGATGTGTTTGGAATTGCATGGATCTGTCCGATGGTTCAGATTGAAGAAAAGGATTTTGAGAATTTAAAAAAAGTGACCGTGTCTTATTTGGATCAGATTTATTCGGATAAAAACTTTACCTTTAAAGTGGAGTCCAGAAGAGCCGACAAAAACTACCCGCTCACTTCCGAACAGATGAATCGTGATTTGGGAGAGGTGATTTTGGATGCTTATCCGCAGATGCGTGTGGATGTGCATCATCCGGATGTATTGCTGCGTGTAGAAATTCGCAACAAAGTGAATCTCTATTCTGAGATGATTGCAGGTCCCGGCGGAATGCCCATCGGAACCAATGGCAAAGCCATGCTTTTGCTCTCCGGTGGAATCGACAGTCCGGTGGCCGGCTACATGATTGCCAAACGCGGTGTCAAAATTGATGCCGTATATTTTCATGCACCGCCTTATACCAGTGAACGTGCCAAGCAAAAGGTTGTGGATCTGGCAAAATTAGTATCCAGATACTCCGGTTCCATTCAACTTCATGTCATTAATTTTACAGATATACAATTGTATATTTATGATCAGTGTCCTCATGAAGAACTGACGATCATCATGAGACGTTATATGATGAAGATTGCAGAGCGCATTGCGGCAGAAACCGGCGCTTTGGCTTTGATCACCGGAGAAAGTATCGGTCAGGTGGCATCTCAGACGGTACAGAGTCTGGCAGCAACCAATGAAGTCTGCACGATGCCGGTATTTCGACCGGTGATTGGATTTGACAAACAGGAAATCATCGCAATTTCGGAGAGAATTCACACCTATGAGACTTCGATTCAGCCTTATGAGGATTGCTGCACCATCTTTGTAGCGAAGCATCCGGTTACAAAACCAAGTATCAATATGATTCGTAAATCCGAGAAAAAGCTGGAAGAGAAGATCGATGAAATGCTGAATACGGCAATCCGGACTCGTGAGACGATTCGCTGCGAATAAACAGCAACACGGTTCGGTAAAATAAAAAAGCTGCTTGCTTAAGCAGCTTTGGATTCCGGATAGTAAGACTTAGCGAATGATGTACGGAGCCAAAAGATCCATAATCTCATCCATGTTACTCTCGGCATGAATATTTAAATCAATGGGTTTTGAAAGATCTAAACTAAAGATCCCCATAATGGATTTTGCATCGATGACATATCTGCCGGATACCAAGTCAAAATCTACATCAAATTTAGTCAAGTCATTTACAAATGATTTTACTTTATCGATTGAGTTTAAAGAAATACGAACTGTTTTCATGTAAAAACCTCCTTCATAGTCTCATAATGAGTTGGTAAGTTTGCCACTTACCATACACTCCATACTACAGAGACAACCCGAAAAAGTCAATAGTGAGATTGCATGAAAAACGGATTAATATACTGTTAAATTAGATAGGAGACAACAAGAATGAGAAAAGCGGCTCTTCATAACCTGGGGTGTAAGGTGAACTCCTATGAGACTGAGGCCATGCAGCAAATGCTAGAGGAAGCCGGATATGAGATTGTGCCTTTTCGGGAGGGTGCGGATGTCTATGTGATCAATACCTGCTCGGTCACCAACATTGCCGATCGCAAATCCAGACAGATGCTTCACAAAGCCAAGAAGATGAATCCCAGTGCTGTGGTGGTGGCAACCGGCTGTTATGTACAGGCGGTGGGGGAAGAACTGCAAAAAGATGCAGCCATCGACTTGGTGATTGGCAACAATAAAAAAAAGGACTTGATCAGCATTCTGGAACAATATGTTGAGGAATCGCGCAATACTCCGGAAGATTATATCATCGATATCAGCCAGACACCGCACTACGAACCACTGAGCATCCGGCGGATTGAGGGACATACCCGTGCATTTATCAAGATTCAGGATGGCTGCAACCAGTTTTGCAGCTATTGCATCATTCCCTATACGCGTGGAAGAGCACGCAGCCGAGGTGTGGCAGAGATTTTGGAAGAGGTTGAGACCTTGGTGCAAAAAGGCTGCTGTGAAATCGTACTGACAGGTATACATCTGACTTCCTATGGAATTGATTTTGCCGAGTCAGAGAAGGAGAATCTGCTTGGACTCATTGAAACTTTAGATCAGATTCCGGGACTAAAGAGGATTCGCTTAGGCTCTTTGGAACCCAGAGTGATTACGGAAGACTTTGTTCGTACTTTGGCGGGAATTTCGTCTATTTGTCCGCATTTTCATTTATCCTTACAGAGCGGATGCGATGCGACGTTAGCACGGATGAATCGCCACTATACAACGGAGGATTATGCAGCAAGATGTGATTTGCTGCGTCGATATTTTGCAAATCCGGCGATTACGACCGATGTCATCGTGGGATTTCCGGGGGAGACCGAGGAAGAATTTGCGGCTACGTGTGACTTTTTGGAGAAGATACATTTCTATGAGATGCATGTGTTTAAATATTCAAAACGCGCCGGTACCAAGGCTGCAGAGATGAAAGGTCAGATTCCGGAACCGGTGAAGACCATCCGCAGTGAGCGATTGCTGAAATTGACAAAGGAAATGTCCAAAGAATATCGGAAGAGTTTTTTGGGACTTTCGGAAGAAGTTTTATTGGAAGAATGCGTGACGGTGGATGGAGTTTCCTACTGGGCAGGCTATACGAAGGAATATGTGAAAACAGCAATTCCGTACGCAGACGGACTAGGGGGAACTTTGATTTCCGGAGTCATGGAACGGATGCTTTCGGAAGAAATTGTCTGTTTATCACAAAAAAGATAAACATCATTCAGAAAAATTTTCCTTGCCGAATGTGGAAATGTAGTATAGAATAGAAAAGAATAGTTAAAGGACGTGATACAGATGGGTGATATTCATAATACACAATTTTTTAAGGCAGTGCAAGAAAAAAAGTTAGATGTGAGTCAGGTACTCGAGCAGGTCTATGCAGCCTTGACCGAAAAAGGATATAATCCTGTCAATCAGATCGTTGGATACATTATGTCCGGGGATCCAACTTATATTACCAGTCATAAGAATGCCAGAAGCCTGATTATGAAAGTAGAACGGGATGAGATCTTGGAAGAATTATTGTCTGCGTATATCGATACGAAATTAAAGTAAGTGTGTGTAACTTACACAATGAGATGACTGCCGGACACTGCAGGCACTGCAGATTCGACAGTCTTATGTTATCGTGAATTCAGGAAGGCTATTCAGTTGGCAGACGTCAACTGGTTTTGTTGTGGTGTAAAACGATGGTGGAGTAAAATAATATGAGAATTATGGGTTTGGATTTTGGTTCCAAGACAGTGGGAGTATCCATCTGTGATCCACTTGGTTTTACGGCACAGGGAATTGAAACCATTACGCGTGGGGAAGAAAATAAACTGCGCAGAACCTTGAGCAGAATTGAAGTGTTAATCAAGGAGTACGAGATTGAAAGCATTGTTTTAGGTTATCCTAAGAATATGGATGATTCTATCGGAGAACGTGCAAAAAAGTCGGAGGAATTTCAGGCGATGCTGGTACGCAGAACCGGTTTGCCGGTCATACTGTGGGATGAACGTCTGACTACGATCGAAGCCGACCAGATTCTACAGGAAAGCGGAGTACGCAGAGAACATCGAAAAAAAGTCATAGATAAAATTGCAGCATGTATTATTTTGCAGGGTTATCTGGATTCACTATAAAGCAAAGAAACTGGAGAATAGGATGAACGAAGAGAGAATGATTACGTTAGAAACCGATGATGGAGAAGAGGTGGATTTCTACGTATTAGAAGAGACGAAAATCAATGGAATCAGTTATCTGTTAGTCACAGATGTCAGGGAAGAGGACGAAGATGGGGAATGCTATATCTTAAAGGATTTGTCCAAAACCGAGGACGCAGAGGCACTCTACGAGTTCGTGGAGGATGATGATGAGATGGACTATCTGTTCAAGATCTTTTCGGAATTGATGGAAGATGTGGATGTAGATCTTAAAAAGTAAGAGAGATAAGAAAAAAACATGGAGGTATTAGATTGAAACAAGAAAACAAAAAACAAAATAGCGACAACAAGGTGAAGATCATTCCTTTGGGTGGCCTAGAGCAGATTGGTATGAACATCACAGCATTTGAGTACGAGGACAGTATTATCATCGTGGATTGCGGCTTGGCATTTCCCGGCGATGATATGTTGGGCATCGACTTGGTGATCCCGGATGTCACTTACCTAAAACAAAATGCAGACAAGGTCAAAGGATTTGTCATCACCCATGGTCATGAGGATCATATCGGTGCACTTCCTTATATTTTAAAACAGCTCAACGCACCGGTATACGGAACAAAACTGACCATTGCTCTGATCGAGAACAAGTTAAAAGAACATAATCTTTTGAAGACCACCAAGAGAAAGGTTGTGAAACATGGCCAGTCTATCAATTTGGGCTGTTTCCGGATTGAATTCATTAAGACCAACCACAGTATTGCAGATGCGTCTGCGCTGGCTATCTTTACACCGGCGGGAATTATCCTGCATACCGGTGATTTTAAGATTGATTATACACCGGTATTCGGAGATACGGCAGATCTGCAGCGTTTTGCAGAGCTGGGCAAGAAAGGTGTGCTGGCACTTTTGTGTGATAGTACCAATGCCATTCGTCCCGGATTTACTGCTTCGGAGAAAACCGTCGGAAAAACATTTGATGCCATCTTTGCCGAACATAAGAACAACCGTATTATCGTAGCGACCTTTGCATCCAATGTGGATCGGGTGCAGCAGATCATCAACTCTGCCTACAAAAATGACCGAAAGGTTGTGGTAGAAGGACGGAGCATGGTGACCGTGATTGGTACGGCAAGCGAACTTGGATATATTAAAATTCCGGAAGGAACGTTGATTGATATTGACCATCTAAAGAATTATCCGGATGAGAAGACTGTACTGATTACGACCGGAAGCCAAGGAGAATCTATGGCAGCCCTGTCTCGTATGGCATCTTCCAGTCATAAAAAGATCGCTATTAAACCAAACGATGTGATCATCTTTAGCTCTACTCCGATCCCCGGCAATGAAAAGGCAGTCTCTAAGGTCATCAATGAGCTCTCGATCAAGGGGGCGGAAGTGATCTTTCAGGATACTCACGTATCCGGTCATGCCTGCCAAGAGGAAATCAAATTATTGTATTCCTTGATTCGGCCCAAGTATGCACTGCCGGTCCATGGAGAATATCGTCATTTGATGGCACAGCGCGGTTTGGCAGAAGCGATGGGTGTGGCAAAAGATCATGTACTGATCATGTCATCCGGTGATGTTGTAGAGATCTGTGAAGATTCCTGCAAGGTGGTAGATCATGTTCAGGCGGGCGCGATCATGGTAGATGGTCTGGGTGTCGGAGATGTGGGCAATATCGTCTTGCGTGATCGACAGAATTTGGCTCAGAATGGTATTATCATCGTCGTATTGACCTTGGAAAAATACAGTAATCAGTTGCTGGCCGGACCGGATATTGTCTCGCGTGGCTTTGTCTATGTGAGAGAGTCCGAGGATTTGCTGGAGGAAGCCAAGAAGGTTGTAGAAGCTTCGGTACAGGATTGTTTGGATCGCCATGTCAGTGACTGGGGCAAGATCAAGAATATCGTGCGGGATAGCTTAAGTGATTTCTTATGGAGGAAGATGAAGAGAAATCCGATGATTTTACCAATCATTATGGAAGTAGAATAATTGATGCAAAGGGATGATGCTTATGAGCAGCACAACGAAAGAAATCAATAAAGTTACCGGAACGATTATCAGTGTAGCGAGTAAATTTATCATTTATGTGTTGGTGATTCTCTTGCTGTATGAGGGGATTACCAAAGGCTATGCCTTCGGACATGAGATCTTTTATTCTTCGGGACTAGCCGCAGAACCCGGTATCGAAAAGCAGATTACGATCACCGGCGGAGAGACCATTGGCGAGGTAGCGGATGCCTTAGAAGACATGGGACTGATTCAAAACGAATATGCATTTCAGATTCAAAGCAATTTTTATGAATATGAGATTGTGCCCGGAACTTATACGCTCAACAATTCCATGTCTTCCAAGACAATCATTCTCCTGTTAAAAGAAGAACCGGTGGAAGAGGAAACAAAAGAATGATAGTAGATGACAGAATTCGGGATTATATTCATTCTCTGGAGTCCGGTCAGGGGGAACTCTGTGATGAGATTGCCAAAGAGGCAATTATGAATTACGTTCCGATTATCAAACAAGAAACAGCGGCACTTCTTAAGACGCTGGTAGTAGCACAACAGCCTGGGGCTATCCTAGAAGTAGGAACAGCCGTGGGTTATTCTGCTTTATTGATGGCACAAGTGATGCCGGCGGATTGCCATATTACCACAATAGAAAAATATGAGCCGCGAATTCCGATTGCAAAAGAGAATTTCAGGCGATCCGGAAAGCAGAATCGTATCACTTTACTGGAGGGAGATGCGGAAGAGATTTTGGCAGGACTGACAGAAAATTATGACTTTGTTTTCATGGATGCAGCGAAGGGACAGTATATCCACTGGCTGCCCATGGTTTTGAAGGTATTGACTCCGGGAGGTATGCTGGTTTCTGATAATGTCTTTCAGGACGGAGATATCGTTCAGTCACGCTATGCCGTGGAACGCAGAAATCGAACCATTCACAGTCGTATGCGAGAATATCTGTATGTGTTAAAGCATAGTGAGGAATTGGAGACGGCGCTGGTGCCTATTGGAGATGGGGTGGCAATCAGTGTAAAACGGAGAGACGATGGAAGGGACTACGATGAGAAAGACTGAATTATTGATTCCGGCAGGGAGCTTAGAGGTATTAAAAACCGCCGTGATCTATGGCGCAGATGCGGTATATATTGGCGGAGAAGCATTTGGTCTTCGTGCCAAAGCGAAGAACTTCTCCAATGAAGAGATGCGGGAAGGCATTGTGTTTGCCCATGCAAGGGGTGTTAAGGTTTATATTACGGCCAATATTCTGGCACACAATGAGGATCTGGCCGGAGTTGCACTTTATTTTGAAGAATTGAAGGAAATCGATCCGGATGCTCTGATCATCTCGGATCCCGGAGTTTTTGCGATTGCAAAAAGGATTTTACCCGAGATGGAGCTTCATATCAGCACACAGGCGAATAATACCAACTACGGAACCTATCTCTTCTGGCAGCAGCTAGGAGCCAAGCGCGTGGTTTCTGCCAGAGAACTGTCTTTGGCAGAAATTCGGGAGATTCGGGAACATATTCCGGAGGAACTTGAGATTGAAAGCTTTATTCACGGAGCCATGTGCATCTCTTATTCCGGGCGCTGCCTTTTGAGTAACTACTTGGTGGGGCGAGATGCCAACCAAGGTGCCTGCACGCATCCATGCCGTTGGAAGTACGCAGTGGTTGAGGAAAGCAGACCGGGAGAATACATGCCGATTTACGAAAATGAGCGTGGCACCTTCCTCTTTAATTCCAAGGATCTGTGCATGATTGAACATGTGCCGGAGATGATGGAAGCGGGAATTGACAGCTTCAAGATCGAAGGACGGATGAAGACGGCACTCTATGTAGCGACTGTGGCCAGAACTTATCGAAAAGCGATAGACGACTATCAGAAGGATCCGGAATGTTACCGTCAAAACTTAGAATGGTACAAGTCAGAGATTGGAAAATGTACCTATCGGGAATTTACGACCGGTTTCTATTTTGGCAAAGCGGATGCTTCCACTCAGATTTACAACAACAGCACGTATGTGAAAAATTATACTTACTTAGGAACGGTAGAGTCTGTTGATGAACAGGGATGCTGTCGTATGGAACAGAAGAATAAATTTTCGGTGGGCGAGGAAATTGAGGTCATGAAACCGGATGGCAGGAATTTAGAAGTGACTGTGCAGGCGATTTTCGATGAAGAGGGTCTCTCACAGGAGAGTGCCCCACATGCCAAGCAGATCATCTATGTGGATTTGGGAGTGGAATTGGAACCTTTTGATATTCTCCGCAGAAGCGAGATGGATGTGGAAGCGTAAAGTCAGAGACCATAAACCGGATGGGAGGTCGATCAAATGATCATGTGGAGTGCCGGAATCTTAGCCGGATTGTGTCTTGTTTATTATATCATCATCGTCATCTACTCGGGGTTTAGCACATCGTTTTCGCTGATTTGGTTACTGGGTGCCGGTTTCTTTTTTCTGATAGCATCGGGGGCACACTATAGTCATTTGCATCCCAGACGCGTACCTCTGTGGATGCCGGTCTCTGCCGTTACGTTCTTTGGTGCGGTTCTTGTGATCTTTGGTATTGTAGAAACCATGGTATTTTTGGGTGTGGCGAGTCCCGATATGCCGCATTTGGATTATGTGATTGTACTGGGAGCTAAAGTCAGAACGGATTCGATTAGCAACTCCCTGCAAAAAAGACTGGACAAGGCAATCGAATACAGCCAGCAAAATCCGGATACGGTTTTGATTTTATCCGGAGGTAAAGAGACAGATGAACCGGTTTGTGAGGCGAAGGCGATGTATGATTATCTCGTATACAATGGAGTGCCAAAAAAGCAGCTGATGATGGAGACGATCTCCACCAGTACGGTTGAGAATATTGCTTACAGTAAAGTATTGATTGACCAAACAGAAGAAAAAAAGAAAGAATCCATGAAGGAAAAAGGGAGACCCATTGCGCCCGGACCGTTTCTGATTGCGGAGGATAAACCGATTCGCATCGGTGTTCTGACCAGTGACTTTCATGTGTTTCGTGCCAAAAAAATCGCAGAAAAATGGGGGATTCCGGATATTTATGGAATTGCTTCCAAGTCGGATCCGGTACTGTTTTTGCATTTGTGTGTCAGAGAGTGCGCTGCAATATTAAAAGACAAATTAATGGGCAATATGTAAATAAGAAACACAAAGTGAAAGGAAGAACAGTGGATGAAAAATTTGAAAGATTTAGCGGCCTATCAGCAATTAGATGAAAAAAGGATGGAAGAAATTAATTCTATCGGTACGGTTTTGGAACACAAAAAAAGTGGAGCCAAGCTGTTCCTGATTTCCAATGAGGACGAAAACAAGGTATTTTCCATTGGTTTTCGCACTCCGCCTTCCGATAATACAGGCGTTCCCCATATTTTGGAACACAGTGTTTTATGTGGTTCTAAGAAATTTCCGGTCAAGGATCCTTTTGTGGAATTGGTGAAGGGTTCTTTAAACACATTTTTAAATGCGATGACGTATCCGGATAAGACGGTTTACCCGGTTGCAAGCTGCAATGATAAAGATTTTCAAAATCTGATGGATGTCTATCTGGATGCGGTGTTAAATCCCGGGATCTATCAGGAAGAGAAGATTTTTTTGCAGGAAGGCTGGCATTATGAATTGGAATCCTTGAACCGGCCGCTGATCTACAATGGGGTAGTTTATAATGAGATGAAAGGTGCTTTTTCTTCTCCCGAAAGCGTATTGGATCGTTATACGCGAAAACTGCTGTTTCCGGATACCTGTTATGGGTATGAGTCCGGCGGAGATCCCAAAGCCATTCCGGAACTGACCTATGAGGAATTTTTGGATTTTCATCGCACCTATTACCACCCATCCAATAGCTATATTTATCTGTATGGCAATATGGATATGGCGGAGAAGCTGGAATGGCTGGATGAAACTTATTTGAATCAATATGAGAGAAAAGAAGTGAATTCTGTGATACGGATGCAGAAACCTTTTGAAAAACCCAAAGAAGGAGAAATCACGTATTCCATTACCGGGGAAGAATCAGAGGATGAAACTACGTATCTTTCGATTAGCAGCGTAGTGGGAACTGATGTAGATCCCAAACTGTATCTGGCATTTCAGATCTTAGAATATACGCTGATTGATGTACCGGGAGCGCCGTTAAAACAGGCTCTTTTGGATGCGGGAATTGGTCATGATATCATGGGCGGATATGAGAGTGGCATTTTGCAACCCTATTTTTCGGTGATTGCCAAGGATGCCAATAAGACGCAAAAGGGAGAATTTCTGGCGGTGGTCAAAGGAACTCTTCGCAAATTGGCAGATCAGGGAATCAATCGAAGAAGCTTGATGGCCGGGATGAATTATTATGAATTTCGTTATCGGGAAGCTGATTATGGCAGCATTCCCAAAGGTCTCATGTATGGCTTGCAATCTTTGGATAGCTGGCTGTATGGTGCCGATCCCATGATGCATCTGCAATATCAGGAGACCTTTGCATTCCTTAAGCAAGCAGTTTCGGAGAATTATTTTGAACAATTAATCGAAGAATATCTTTTGGATAATCCCTTTGAAGTGGTGTTGGTGGTGAAACCGGAGAAAAACCTTACAACGAAAGAAGATATGCTTCTGGCAAAAAAATTGGATGTCTACAAAAGTCAGCAATCCGGAAAGCAATTGGAGAGTTTGCTTGCTCAAACCAAAGCATTGAAGAATTATCAGGATACTCCTTCGACGCAAGCCGAATTGGAACAGCTTCCGATGCTTTGCCGAGAAGATATCGGGAAAAAGGCAGAGCACCTGTGCTGGAAAGAACACAAGCTGAATGGGGTACAAGTTCTTCATCACGACATGTTTACCTCGGGGATCGGTTATCTGCGTGTGCTGTTTCATACGAATTGCGTTCCGGTGGAAGATCTGCCCTATGTAGGACTTTTAAAGTCCGTGTTGGGCTATGTAGATACAGAACATTATTCCTATGGTGACTTAACCAGTGAAATTTATCTCAACAGCGGCGGCATAAACTTCAGCACGACTTCCTATGCCAATTTAAAAGAGCCGGATCGTTTCACAGGTGCTTTCGTGGCAGACATCAAGGTACTGTATGAAAAATTGGATTTTGGATTTTCCATTCTATCGGAGATTTTGCTCCGCTCCAAGTTGGGAGATGAGAAACGCCTTGGGGAGATTTTGTATGAGACAAAATCTCGTTCCAGAATGAAGCTGGAGAATGCAGGACATAGTGCTGCAGTAGCCAGAGCAACTTCTTATTTTTCCGCTACCGCATCGTTTAATGATATTACGGGGGGCATTGGCTATTATCATTTCCTAGAAGATCTGGTTCGGGATTATGAGGATCAAAAACAAGCAGTCATTGCAAAGCTTAGAGAGGTAGCCGGAAAACTCTTTACGAAAGACAATATGATGATCAGCTATACGGCAGATCAAAAAGGCTTTGCGCAGGTGGACACCTCAATGAAGAAACTGACTTTGGAGCTTCCCCAAGGAAACGGAATTCGTTATCCCTATGAACTGGTGAGAAACAATCTCAATGAAGGCTTTAAGACTTCTTCACAGGTCAATTATGTTGCCAGATGCGGAAATTTCTTAGAGGAAAATTATGAATATACCGGAGCCTTGAAGATCTTAAAAGTCATTTTGAGTTATGACTATCTCTGGACTAACTTGCGTGTGAAGGGCGGAGCTTATGGATGTATGAGTGGTTTTGGACGTTCGGGAGAAGGGTATTTTGTGTCTTATCGAGACCCCAATCTGGCAGAAACCAATCAAATTTATGAGAAAATTGTAGATTACCTGAAAGCTTTCCGGATTGCAGAACGCGATATGACCAAATATGTCATCGGTGCCATCAGTGCACTCGACACCCCATTGCCACCGTCTGATCGTGGTGCGAGGGCCTTGTCTGCATATTTATCCGGTGTGACCGATGAGATGCTACAGGAAGAAAGAGAACAAATTCTGAATGCAGAACCGGAAGATATCTGTAAACTGGCGGGAATTGTAAAAGCGGTTTTGGATACGGGAAGTTTCTGTGTAGTCGGGAATGATGAAAAGATAGAGGCGAATGCCGGATTGTTTGGAGAAATCAAGAATCTCTACCATGCATAACCACCAAGGAGAACAGAAGAGAATGGAAGATCATTTTAAATCGGGTTTTGTCGCATTGATTGGCAGACCCAATGTAGGGAAATCCACACTGATGAATTGTCTGATTGGTCAGAAGATTGCCATCACGTCCGATAAACCCCAAACTACCAGAAACAAGATTCAGACGGTGTATACCGATGAACGTGGGCAGATTATTTTCTTAGACACTCCCGGAATTCATAAAGCCAAAAATAAACTCGGTGAGTATATGGTGAATGTAGCGGAGCATACGCTGCAGGAAGTAGATATTGTAGCATGGCTGGTAGAACCGTCCACCTTTGTCGGGGCAGGAGAACGTCACATCGCCGAACAGCTTGCCAAGGTGAAGACACCGATCTTTCTGATTATCAACAAGATCGACACGGTCAAAAATCAGGATGAAATTCTGCGATTTATTGATACTTATAAAGATATCTGTAATTTTGCAGAAATCGTGCCGGTATCGGCATTGAAAGGGAAAAATACCGATCTGGTGACCAAATTATTGTTTCAGCATTTGCCTTGCGGCCCGCAGTTTTATGATGAAGATACGGTGACCGATCAGCCAATGCGGCAGATTGCAGCAGAACTGATCCGCGAAAAGGCACTGCGTCTTTTGAATGATGAAATTCCTCACGGAATTGCGGTTACCATCGAGAAGATGACCGAGCGTGAGAATGGTATGATGGATATTGAAGCAACCATTATCTGTGAGCGGGATACCCACAAGGGTATTATTATCGGCAAGGGCGGTGCCATGCTAAAACGGATTGGCAGTACTGCACGTACTGAGATCGAAAATCTGTTAGATGCCAAGGTGAACTTGCAGCTATGGGTGAAGGTCCGCAAGGAATGGCGCGATAGTGAACTCTATATGAAGAATTACGGGTATAACCCTAAGGAATAAGATGGAGAGTGTTTTGTGAGAGATACCGTAAATCTGACCGGAATGGTGATTTTGTCAACCCCTGTAGGGGAATA
>JAVXIV010000004.1:22612-23761 GCA_036785645.1 Hungatella sp. | reverse complement strand
TCTGCGTTTTTTATGATTGACGTGGATAATTTCAAAGATATCAATGACCATTTTGGTCACGCTTACGGTGATCAGGTGCTTTGCGAACTGGGGGGAAAACTGCTGCACATCTTCCGCAGCGATGATATCATCGGCCGGATTGGCGGCGACGAATATATTGCATATTTGAAAAATGGTGCCACGAATCAAATCGTGTGTGAAAAAGCTGAAGAGATCTGCAAGGCATTTCATATGGTCTATCAAGACGTACAGGGTGAGAAATATGTGCTCTCAAGCAGTGTGGGGGTAGCCGTTTCTCCCAAAGATGGCATCACCTTTGAGGAGCTGTACCGTCATGCGGACACGGCACTTTATGCCGCCAAGACAGTCGGGAAAGACAACTATCAGATTTACGATGGCAGAAGCTTTCGCGGCTATCAGGCAAATCGGATTTAGCATGAACGAAACAAAAGATGGGTGATCATCAGTTGTGTATTCTGATTGCACCCATCTTTTTTGTTGTTTTCTTATTTTTGCTGTTTTCTTATTTTTTCTGTTTTCTGGTTTTTCTGTGCTTTTACTCGGTTACGGTAACCTTCTTGATCTCTTTGGTGCGAATCTCTCTGCTGATAGCATCAAGGAAGCTCTTTAACTCTTGTTGCCCTTCATCTCCATGAAAACGGCTTCTTACCGAAACGACGCATTCTTCCTCTTCCTTCTGTCCCACTACCAGCATATAAGGAATCTTCGCCAGTCTGGCTTCTCGAATCTTGTAGCCAATCTTCTCAGAACGTTGATCCATGGTACATAGAATTCCATGTTCTTTTAATTCTGCCATCACTTTTGCTGCATATTCATGATATTTTTCCGAAATCGGAAGGACTCTAACTTGTTCCGGACACAACCAAGTTGGAAAAGCTCCTTCATATTTCTCAATCAGCCATGCTAAGGTTCTCTCATAACAGCCTACGGAAGTTCTATGAATGATATACGGGCGCTTCTTGCTTCCGTCTTTATCTACAAAGGACATATCAAATCGTTCGGCTAAGAACATATCTAGCTGAATCGTGATCATGGTATCCTCTTTGCCATAGATATTCTTGGCTTGAATATCCAGTTTAGGACCATAAAAAGCGGCCTCGCCCTCTGCTTCGGTATAATTGATTCCGA
>JAVXIV010000004.1:0-22602 GCA_036785645.1 Hungatella sp. | reverse complement strand
CGTTCCACATCTGGGCATTTCCCAGATAATGATCCGCATCCTTGGGATCCCACTTGGACATGCGGTAGGTAACATCTCCCTCTAATCCTAAGGTGGTTAAGCAATATTTCGCCAAGCTTACACATTCCTTAAATTCTTCTTCTACCTGATCCGGTCTTACGATCAGATGCCCCTCGGAAATGGTGAACTGACGCACACGGGTTAAGCCATGCATCTCGCCGGAGTCCTCATTGCGGAACACGGTGGAAGTCTCGCCGTAACGGCAAGGCAGATCCCGATAAGATTTCTGACTCTGTTTATATACGTAATACTGGAATGGGCAGGTCATCGGACGTAGCGCAAATACCTCGCTATCCGGGTCACTTTCATCGCCCAGCACAAACATGCCTTCTTTGTAATGTTCCCAATGATCCGAGATCACATAGAGATCTTTCTTCGCCATCAGAGGAGTTTTGGTTCTCATATAACCGCGGCGTTCTTCCTCGTCTTCGATCCAGCGCTGCATCGTCTGAATGATCTTGGCACCTTTCGGCATCAGAAGCGGAAGCCCCTGACCGATGACGTCAACCGTCGTAAATAGTTCCATATCTCTGCCCAACTTGTTGTGATCACGTTTTTTGATATTTTCCAAATATTCCAAATATTCATTCAATTCTTCTTTTTTGGTAAATGCTGTTCCATAGATACGTGCCAACATGGCATTCTTCTCGCTGCCTCTCCAGTAAGCACCGGAGGAAGACGTCAGTTTAAATGCTTTGATCGGCTTGGTACTCATCAGATGCGGACCGGCGCATAGATCCACAAAATCTCCTTGGCGATAGAAAGAAAGCTCCGCATCTTCCGGCAGATCCAAAATCAGCTGCACCTTATAGGGCTCACCTTTTTCTTCCATCAGTTGGATCGCCTGCTCTCTAGGAAGTGTAAAACGCTCAATCCTGGCGCCTTCCTTGATGATCTTCTTCATCTCTGCTTCGATCTTATCCAAATCTTCTCTCGTAAAGGAAGGTGCTTCAAAATCATAATAAAACCCGGTTTCAATCGACGGTCCGATTGCCAGCTTCGCTTCCGGATAAAGACGCTTCACAGCTTCTGCCAGCACATGACTGGTCGTATGGCGGTAAGCGGAAAGTCCCGCCGGATCATTGGCAGTCAGAATATTTAGTTCACAGTCCGAATCCACCATGGTACGCAGATCTGCCACCTTGCCATCGAGTTCTCCTGCACAGGCCATTCTGGCCAATCCTTCGCTGATATCTGCTGCAATATCGATCACAGACATCGCCTGTGTATACTCTTTCGTACTTCCATCTTTTAAAGTAATCTTCATTTCAACACTTCTCCTTATCTTGTTTTTGGTTCATGGTTTCTGTCAAAAGAGCAACAAAAAAGTCCCCTCCTGCATGCATCCATGTAAGAAGGGACGATTATTCCTAATCGCGGTTCCACCCTTATTGAGTAAACGAACTTCGTCGTTCAGACCACTTATTCTGATGATAACGGAATCACCGTGTCCGATTAAGGACCACTCAGAGATGGTTTTCACATATCATTTCGGTAAGATGCTTCCACTGATCACATCTCTCTCTGGACGTTCCTGATATCCTACTGTTCTCGTCAACGTGTTTTCTATCTGTCTTCGATTATAGCACTGACTTGCGTTTTGTCAAGCATCTGATTTATTTTTTTGAAATGCAAAGATTTAATTGTTAAGTTTACCAACACATGGTAAAATACTATTTGTAGCACCATCCTTTTTTTCAATAATATCACAGAAAGAAGATCATACTATGGCACAAAAGAAGACGGTTTTGCTCGCAGATGATTCTCAATTGATACGGCAGATTTTGTTTAATACCTTATGTGAAGAATATGAAATTTTAGAAGCAGTCAACGGAGTGGATACTCTGGAACAGATCCGACAGCACGACGAAGAGATTTCCATTGTGTTACTGGATTTCGTGATGCCGCAGATGGATGGTTTAGAGGTACTTTCTTACATCAATCATTCCGGACTGCTCTCCTCTTTTCCTGTTATTATGATTACAACTGAAAATTCAGAGAATTTTCTCTCGGCGGCTTATGATCTGGGGGCTTCTGATATTATTCAAAAACCATTTCATCCAAGTATTATCAAGAAAAGAGTACAAAATATTCTGGCTTTGTTTGATCATCAGATGCAGATGAAGCATATTATCTCTCAGCAGACTACCGTCTTAAGAAAGCAGGAACGCAAGCTAAAAGAGACCAATATGATTATCATTGATGCACTCAGCACCGTGATAGAATACCGCAGCTTAGAATCCGGACAGCATATTCGGCGTATCCGTGGTTTTACCAATATTCTGTTGAACTTTTTGACACACAATTTTCCTGAGTATCACTTCACCCAAGAAGAAATTGATATGATCTCCAATGCTTCCGCTATGCATGATATCGGCAAAATCGCCATTCCGGATGCCATTCTTCTAAAACCCGGAAAGCTGACCCCGGATGAGTTTGAGGTGATGAAGACACACACGACCCAAGGCTGCGAAATCTTATTCCGTTTCAACGGAATCGATGATAAAAAGTACTTGAGCTGTTGTCACGATATCTGTCTCTACCATCATGAACGCTGGGACGGCAGTGGCTATCCGGACGGACTTTGTGGAGATGCGATTCCGATTACCGCGCAGATTGTCTCTCTGGCAGATGTCTTTGATGCCTTAACACACAACCGCGTATACAAAGAAGCCTATTCCATCAAAGAAGCTGTCGATATCATACTCACCGGGCAATGTGGTGTATTCTCTCCCTTTTTAACTACCTGTTTTATACAATTGCTTCCACAATTTGAACATTTATATCATCTCTATGGAGATGATAACTTTTAAAAGAAGAATCGCTTATTGTTTTATAGCAGCAACAGCAATGCCGATGTTATCGCAAAAATGCTGATGACAATAGACAGCGAATTGATGGCACTCGCAGTTTCTACATCACCGCCCACAAGTCCGGTAAATGCCGGTGCCAGAGACGCTACCGGTCCCAAACTGATGATCGCAAGCGTCTGGCGGATCTCCTGAGTGAAGGGAGCAAACCAATAAAATCCCAATGCCAGTAGGAGTGCCGTTCCAAAGCGCATCGACAGAGTCTTGATGATGATTGCAATCTTTTGCGAATCCATGTGAACTTCAAAACCAATTCCCAACATGAGCAGTGCCAAAAAAGCATTGGCACTTCCGGCTGTATCCGCAAAGCTAAGTGCCACAGCCGGAAGCCGGATCTTTAAAATTGCCAGAATCGTCATGACGATATAAGCATCAAACGGAACCGAAGAAAACAATTTCTTGGCAATACTGGAAAGAGAGGGTTTCTCGCCTTCTCCTACTGCCATTCCCGCCACAGTATAGGTCATGCCCGTACACATGATGGCATTCCCCGCATCGAACAGACTGGTCGCAGCAAATCCGATGGGACTCAAAAAGCTTTGCACAAAAGGCATGGTAAAATTTCCAATGTTGTATCCGGATAGATTCAACATGGCAAATGCTTTCTCCGCGCCGGATCTGCGCAGATTCCATAAATATCCGATACCGATCATCAGCCAGTTGCACCCAAATCCAATCACACATAAAATCAAGAGCGAAAAATCCAGTGTAATCTTACTGAAATTTGACACGATAGCAGCGGGAAGTGTGATCTTCATAACAATCACTGAAATCAGATAGAAATCCTTTGCCCGAAACAGTCCGACCTTCTTCAAGACATATCCTAATATAATAATCGCAACAAAGGCGATTGCTTTTGTCAAAACCGCTTCCATGGGTCCTCTCTTTTCTGTTCTTCCCTCTATTGAACTTCTACGCTCCAGCCCTTTGGACCTTCGATTTTTCCTAACTGAATGCCGGTGATCGTATCATAAATACGATGTGTCACTTCTCCGATCCTGCCGTCGCCGATCTCCATCTTTTCTTCTTCATAGCGAAGTTCTCCCACCGGAGAAACAACCGCTGCCGTACCGGTACCAAAGCACTCCTCCATGGCACCGGACTTGGCTGCCGCTACAACCTCATCTACGGAGATCTGCCGTTCTTCCACCGGAATTCCCCACTCCCTGCACAAAGTAAGAACCGAGTTTCTGGTAACACCCGGCAAAATGCTGCCATTCAGTTCCGGTGTAATGACCGTACCATTGATCTTAAAGAAGATATTCATAGCCCCTACTTCTTCGATGTATTTCCGGTGCACCCCATCCAGCCACAGCACCTGTGAATAACCTGCATCGTGAGCCTTGACCTGAGATGCCAAAGATGCTACGTAATTGCCGCCTGTCTTAGCTTCTCCGATTCCGCCCTTCACTGCCCGCACATATTCATCCTCAATCCAGATCTTAACCGGGTTAATGCCACTTGCATAATAAGCGCCTACCGGAGATAAAATGATGATGAATTTATAGGTATTAGAGGGACGAACTCCCAAAAACGGATCCGTGGCAATCACAAAGGGGCGAATATAGAGTGAGGTTCCTTCGTAGCTTGGAATCCAGTCTTCATCCATCTTGACAACCGTCTTTAATGCTTCCAAAAACAAATCCTCCGGGATCTGCGGAATGCAGAGCCTCCGATTGCTTCGATTGGCTCGTTCGATATTTTTGTCCGGACGGAAGAGTAAAATTCTTCCATCCACGGCTTTGTAGGCTTTCAAACCTTCAAACATCTCCTGCCCATAATGAAATACCATCGCAGACGGCTGCAGCTCCAATGCCTGATAAGGGATGACCCTTGGATCAATCCAACCCTGCCCTTCTATATAGTCCATCACAAACATGTGATCGGTAAAAATAGTTCCAAATACTAATGGGTCGTCCTTGCCCGGTTTCTCTTTAGGACATGTTGTTTTCTCAATTTTGATTGTCTGCATCATTTGATCTTCCTCTCCCTACTGGCTTTTCTAGGTCAGCAAATTTACTAAGTATTATCAACCCAAATCCCCTATCTGTCAATAGCCAGTTCGCATTCCTATTCCTGTCATTGGGAAATAAAAAGGAGAGATCATGGTAATTTCAAACCACAATCCCTCACAGATTATTCTTCTGATACGGTTTAAGCTTCTGAATTATGTTTAATCGTCTTTAACTCATCAAATATCACATCGTTTAAAACTTTAATATAGGTTCCCTTCATACCGGAAGATCGGGATTCAATGACTCCGGCGCTTTCAAACTTGCGCAACGCATTGACAATCACAGATCTCGTGATCCCGACACGATCCGCAATCTTGCTTGCTACCAGAATGCCTTCACTGCCATCCAGTTCTTCGAAAATGTGACTGATCGCCTCCAGTTCCGAGAAAGATAACGTACTGATCGCAGACTTCACAATCTGCACTTTTCTGGTTTCTTCCGCATTCTCTTCGTTGACAGAGCGCATCATCTCAAGTCCGACTACCGTGGTACCATACTCACTTAAAATAATATCATCAATATCATACTGGGAATCTGATTTATAAATAAATAAGGTACCCAACCGTTCTCCTGCAATATCAATCGGTGTGATAATAGCCTGATACTTCTTTACATTCTCTTCTGCAAAGCCAAGGGTTGCCAAATTCACATTCTCTTTGGTGGAGAGGATACTCAGCAGACGTTCGTTCAGCAGACGATCCACGAATCCACCGATCTTGTCGTCGATCAATTCTACAATCTCATCTACTTCCGCACAGGTACTGATCCCTAAAACCTTACCTTTTTTACTGATTACCAATACATTCGACCCTAGAATCTCACTCAGTACGCTGCAGATGTCATTAAACACTACTTTGTTTGAGTTATTATTGTGCAATAATTTTCCAATTTTTCTAGTCTTATCCAACAGTTGAACACTCATTTTCCAAAAACCTCCTTCTCGCTCGCAAAAAAGAGTCAAAATCTGTTTGCAATACAAAAATTGTATCATATATTGAGACAAATAACAAGAGTTATTAAAGATTTTTGAATTTTTCAGTGTTTTTGCTATTTTGTTTTCAAATTTGTGCTGTATCCGCACTGTTCATTACTACATACCAGCTTATTTCCTTTTTCCACCATATAGCTACCGCATTCCGGACAGGGCTGGGTGGAGGGTTTTTGCCATGACATGAAATCACATTCCGGATTATTCTCACATCCAAAATATTTTCTGCCCTTCTTGGTCTTCTTAATAACCACGTCTTTTCCGCACTTGGGACAAATAACACCTATTTTTTCAAAATAAGGCTTCGTATTTTTACATTCCGGAAATCCCGGACAGGCTAAAAATTTGCCATGAGGACCATATTTGATGACGAGGTTACGTCCGCACAGCTCACAAATCTCCTCGGAAACTTCATCTGCAATGGTAACCGACTCCAGTTCTTTCTCTGCTTTTTTTACAGCAGTATCCAGATCCGGGTAGAAGTTACGAACAACCGTCTTCCAGGCTACCGATCCATCTCCAACCCGATCCAGCAGATATTCCATATTGGCCGTAAAGGTTGGATCTACGATACTGGCAAAGTTTTCTTTCATGATTCGGTTTACCACTTCTCCAAGCTCGGTGACATAGAGATTCTTACTTTCTTTTGCCACATATCTTCTGGCCAGAATCGTAGTAATCGTGGGCGCATAGGTACTGGGTCTTCCGATTCCCTGCTCTTCCATCGTTTTCACCAAAGATGCTTCGGTGTAATGAGCCGGCGGTTGGGTAAAATGCTGACTACTTTTTAACTCTCCTAATTTCAGTTCCATGCCCTTTTCCAGTTTTCCAAGCAATGCATTACTTTCTTCTTTTTCATCTTCCTGAATATACACAGACATAAAACCGTCAAATGACACCGTGGAGGCTGCCAAGGTGAAGATATATTGCCCGGCAGATACCTTTACCGAGATGGTATCATAAATCGCGGACTGCATACGACTCGCCGTAAATCTCTTCCAAATCAGCTGATATAAACGGAACAAATCTCTTTGCAGCGACTCTTTGACAATTACCGGTGTCAAGGCGATATCGGTGGGACGTATCGCCTCATGCGCATCTTGAATCTTGGCGGTCGACTTCTTGGCTACCTCCTCCGAGGCCACATACTTGGCTCCATATTGACTACTGATATAGGCTCTGGCAGCCACATCGGCTTCCTCTGCAATTCGCGTGGAATCGGTACGTAAATAGGTGATCAGGCCCACCGTTCCATGCCCTTTTACCTCCACCCCCTCATACAACTGCTGTGCGAGGCGCATCGTTTTCTGCGTTGAGAAATTCAAGACCTTCGAGGCCTCTTGCTGTAAAGTACTGGTTGTAAATGGAATCGGCGCACGTTTGACACGTTCACTGGTTTTCACGTCTTCCACTATATAAGATTGATTTTTAAGTTCTTTCAGAATCTGATCCAATACTTCCTTCTTGGGAATTGTGCGTTTTCCGCTCTGATCTCCATAGAACTTAGCATTCAGTATTTTTTTGCTGCCCCCGCTGATTAAATCTGCTTCCAAATTCCAATACTCTTCCGGAATAAAAGCATTAATCTCATCCTCTCGGTCACTGATGATACGAAGTGCAACTGATTGAACACGCCCTGCACTCAAACCGCGTTTCACTTTGGCCCACAACAGTGGACTGATGCTGTATCCCACCATACGATCCAGCATTCTTCTGGTCTGCTGTGCATCGACCAGATCCATATCGATCTCACGCGGTGCCTTTAAAGAGGTCTTGACTGCATTCTTGGTAATTTCATTAAAGCTGATACGGTATACTTTTTTATCCTTCATCTCATCCAGCTTTAGTGCCTTCTCCAAATGCCAAGAGATCGCTTCTCCTTCGCGGTCAGGGTCAGTTGCAAGATAAATTACTTCTGACTTTTTTACTTCTTTGCGAAGTTTTGCCAGAATATCCCCTTTTCCACGAATGGTAATATATTTAGGATCAAAGTCATGTTCCACATCAATTCCCAATTGACTCTTGGGCAAATCTCTCACATGTCCATTGGACGCGTCTACCTCATAATTTGGTCCTAAGAATTTTTTAATCGTCTTCACCTTGGCAGGTGATTCTACAATCACTAAATATTTAGCCATACAGACTCCTTTTATAACTTTTTCCCGTAATATTGACTTGCCGTCTGCACGATATATCCACCCAATTCCAGTTCCAGCAGAATCGTCATGCATTCTCCAACAGTCAAACCACTCTCTTTTACAATTTGTTCAATAAATTTAGGTTGGAAATCCAAGCAACTATACAACATTTTTTCTTTCTTGACAAGTGTATTCCCATTTTTTTCATGAACAGTTAACATTTTTTCATTTTTAATTTCAAAATATTCCAAAATATCCTGCGGAGAAGTCAAAATATTGGCACCGGATTGAATTAAATGATTGCAGCCCTTGCTCAACTGGTCTGTGATCTGTCCCGGTACCGCATACACCTCTTTTCCCTGTTCCAATGCATACTCTACGGTAATCAGCGATCCGCTTCTCTCTCTGGCTTCTATGACTAGAATCACATCGGCCATGCCGCTGATAATGCGATTTCTCATCGGAAAATTTTTGGATATCGGTGCTTCACTTAAACGGCATTCCGAAATGATGCCACCTCGTTCTACCATGGCCTCATAAAGTGAATAATTTTCTTTGGGATAGCAGATATTGACTCCACAGCCTAAAACCGCATAGGTTGCCTGCTCTTCCCGAAGTGCTCCGCGATGACCTGCTCCATCGATTCCCAGAGCCAAACCGCTGATAATCCGGATGCCCTCTCGACTGAGTGCACTCCCCATATACTCCGCCACCTGCTTTCCGTAATTACTGCAATTTCTGGCTCCGATAATTGCCACTGCAGGTTTGTCTTCTTCCGGTAATTTTCCCTTCACATAAAGTCCCATGGGATTTCCATAAATTTCCCGCAAACGTTTCGGATAAGAATCGTCCAAAATACTGATAAATTGAATTCCTCTTTTCTCTAAGTTATGATATTCTTCTAAATCTGCATTTAATTTCTTTTTGGATAATTCATTTCCTTCTATATTATAGATTGTTTCAAAACTTCCATACTGTTTCCATAATTTTTTGATGGTCACAGCTCCCATACCCGGAATCTGACACAGACAATACAAATATTCTTTTTCTTTTGATTTACAACGGTTCATGCGTCCCTCCCCAGAATTTATCCTCAATACTGCGATATCCGATTGCTTCACATAGATGCGGATGCGCAATCCACTCTGCGCCCTCCAAATCGGCAATGGTCCTCGCTACTTTTAAAATCTTACTATACGCTCTCGCACTGAGGCGCATACTTTGAAACAAAATTTGGAAAAAATATTCATCTGACTCTGTTAATTTGCAAAATTGTCGAATGTCTTCTCCATTCATTTCACTGTTAAAATAAATATTTCGCTGTGCAAATCGTTTTTCTTGAATGCTTCTCGCTTTTTCAACTCTACCACGCATGATGTCGGATGCCTCATTCTGCCCGGAATTCTTGAGTTCCTCATAGGCAATGGGTGCAGCCTCCACACAGATATCAATACGATCCAAAATCGGTTTTGATACCTTACTCAAATAATGCTTAATTTGACTCTCACTACAATTGCATCGGTTCCGATCCGGATAGTAGCCACAATTACAAGGGTTCATCGCTGCCACAAGCATAAAATTGGCCGGAAATTCACAAGAGCCAAATACTCTGGAAATTGTTATTTTATGTTCTTCCATCGGTTGACGCAGTGTTTCGATGACATGTTTTTGAAATTCGGGTAATTCATCCAGAAACAGAACGCCTCTGGTTGCCAGAGATAATTCTCCGGGTTTTGGATTTCTTCCACCCCCCACAAAAGCCTGCGGACTGATGGAATGATGTGGACTGCGAAATGGCCGCTTCGAAAGAATCGGTTCCGAGGAAGGAAGCATTCCGCAAATGCTGTATACCTTCGATATCTCCAACGTCTCTTCAATAGAAAGCGATGGCATAATGGTTGGGATCCGCTGTGCAACCATAGTCTTACCGGTTCCTGCGGAACCAATATACAAGATGTTATGCTGTCCCGCTACGGCTACTTCGGTAGCTCTTCTTAGTAAGAGCTGCCCATTGACTTCGGCATAATCCACTTCATATGAATCCGCATTCTGCTTCTGCCACATGGGGATGCCACTTGATTCCGCGATGATCCTATGTGGATTGTATAGAAGCTCTACCAATTCTTTTACCGTACCAATGCCTACAATATCAATCCCGGGAATCACCGTTCCCTCTGCCGCATTCTCTTTCGGAAGAAAACAGCGTTTCAGTCCCGCTTCTTTGGCCGCCATCACCATCGGAAGGATTCCACGGATTGGCTTGACTTCGCCGTCCAGTCCCAATTCCCCTACCAACATGGCATCCTTTAGTACGGTGGTCTCTACCACTCCAAAAGAAGCCAATACGGCAAGCGCAATCGGTAAATCAAAACCGGTTCCTCCTTTCCTCTGGTCTGCCGGTGATAAATTCACCGTAACCTTTTGCGCCGGCAATCGATATCCGGAATTCTTGAGTGCCGTTCTCACCCGATCCTGTGATTCTCTGACCTCTGATGCCAAAACACCTACCATAGAAAACCCGGGCAATCCATCGCCTGAATCCACTTCCACCTGAACCAGATATCCATCAATACCCCGAATTCCCACACTATATACGCTGCTAAACAACAAAATCCCCCCTTTGTCCTAAATAGAAACTGCTTTATGGTAAATTGTGCAGAATTGCACATCCGATAAAAAGATACTTTTTAAATCTGATAAGTCTAATATACTTGATTTGAACGGATTTGGCAAGCGGCTTTCGACACCGCCTGCCATAGATCGTAAAACAGGAACCAAACGAACCGAGTCACTTGCATGGGGCTGCAGTAACCGCAAAAATCCATGCAGCAATATCCGCATAGACCTCCATGCGATTTTGCTCATTGAGAATTTCGTGTCTGGCTCCCGCATATAACCGCAGCGTGACATCTTTCATGCCCCATTTTTGAAACTGCTCATAAACTTTAATCACTCCTTTTCCAAATCCTCCTACCGGATCCTCTTCTCCGGAGGTCAAAAGTAAGGGCAGGGCTTTCGGAATCCGATCAAACTGCCGTTGCAGCTTTAGATCCAACAATAAATTGAAAAAGTCGTAGTACGCGGCACAGCTAAATGGAACTCCGCAATATGGATCTTCCAAAAATCGATCCACCATCTCCGGATCTCCGGAGAGCCAGTCATTGGTTGTCCGATTGGGTCTAAATGCACGATTGTATGTCCCAAGGACTAACTCCTGCATCAGTCTGCTGCGATAGCGAGAGCCACGTATGCAGCCAATGAAGCCTGCCAAAAGCTTACCTGCAGCAAGAACCGGTAATGGCTGATTGCCGGTACCCATAAGGATCGCACCATCCACTTGATCTCCATATAAAGTCAAGTATCTGCGTAAGAAAAAAGATCCCATGCTGTGCCCCATAATCAAGTGTGGAATATGCGGATACTGTCGTGCAATTCGCTTAGTCACACGGTGAATATCTTTGATCATAAGAACTTCCCCCTGGTGTTCTGCAAAAAATCCTAAATTCTCGGATTCAGAGGTGGTTCCATGTCCCAGGTGATCATGTCCGATCACCGCCACACCACGTTCCGCCAGATAAGCGGCAAACGCATCATAGCGCAGAATGTGTTCCATCATCCCATGGGTAATCTGAAGTGTCGCATAGGTCTCACCCTCCGGCATCCATCTGACGCAGTGCAGCTTTGAAGCTCCATCACTGGATAGAATACAAAATTCTTCTTTGACACTTATCATCTTCCGGTCTCTCCTTGTTCTTCTTGAAATTCGGTCATATTGGAGCGATAGCGCAGAGGCAAATGGGTTCTCTGGCAAACAGGGTTGCTTCTTTCTCGAATTGCAATGGTTCTGTGAAATGCCTTCCAGAGATTCTCATAGAGTGCTTCATCGTTGCCACGGTTCAATCTTTCTCTCCATTCCGCAGAATCCATCCGCGCCACCACCCAGCTTCCATCTGCCGGATGAACCGCAGCCTTCTCACGCCCCACATCATACAAAACCCAATTCTCACCCGATAAACGATCTGCAAAGTGCGGAGCCAATAACATCAGAACATCATTCTTTGGCTCTATCTTGCCCAGTAAAAATCCTTCTTCCATCTCTGCAAACCGCACAAAGCCGGTCAGAAGATGTGCCTCATTCCCAACAGAACGCCCCATCACAAAGATCTCATAAACTGCCGGGATCTGAAGCATATCCGTCACCGTGCCACCATAGTGAAAACCATAGATCAGATAGCGGTATATCCAATCCGCACGGTCGGCTTCCTGACTTAAGGAAGCTCGAAATACAGCTTCATAAGCGGCTTGCCCTGCCTTCTCCAAAATAGTCTGCTTTACTTTTTGAAATTTATCTTCGGTCTCTACCACCTTGCGATATTCGGTAAACATCCGGATATCTTGTTGGTCTTTCATCTCCAAGCGAATATTCTGATGACCCAAACGGCTCTGAAAAGCATCGTAAACCCCGCACAAAATGCTTTCGAAGCGATCCTCACACTGAAAAACAATCATCATAAATCCCCCAATATCACAGATCTTGTATCAAAGCTTGTAGGTGCTGCCGTCAACTTCATATCATCAAACATCGAAATCTGCCGATAACTATCCCTATTTTCAATATCCCACACCGTCTTTCGTTCTTCCCCAACGAGGTGCCCGGTAATATAATCCTGATCCATCTTCGTCGCATACATCATCTTACCGGAGCAAGTGATGAAATACATCGCTCGTTTTAGCACCACACCCATCTTCTTCAAATCCGGAAAATTCAGCACCGCATTCTTTCTGGCTGCTACAATCCGCCGAACGGACTTCACCCCCATACCGGGTACCCGAAGTAAGGTGTAATAATCTGCGCGATTGATCTCCACCGGAAACTGCCCCAGATGCCGAAGAGCCCAGTCACACTTGGGATCCAAGAGTATATTGAAGTTGGGTTGATCCTCTGATAATAATTCCGATGCCTGAAATCCATAAAAGCGCAGCAGCCAGTCTGCCTGATAAAGGCGATGTTCCCGAAGAAGCGGCGGTCCGCCGGGAAGTGCCGGCAGGTTATGGTCTTCATTCACTCGGACAAAGGCAGAGTAAAATACGCGTTTTAAATCATAGTTCTTGTACAAAGCTTCGGCTACCGAGATCATCTGAAAATCATTCTCCGGAGTTGCACCCACAATCATCTGGGTACTCTGTCCGGCAGGTACAAAAGAGGATCGCTGCCGATAAGGCACAAGCTCCTGCTTATCGGCAGCAATTCTGCGCTGAATCTGCCTCATAGGTGTCAAAATCTTCTCCCGCGTCTTCCCGGGAGCCAAACGCTTCAAACCTTCCGCAGTAGGCAGTTCTAAATTGATGCTCATACGATCTGCCAACAATCCCACTCGCTCAACTAAAACCGGATCTGCTCCGGGGATTGCCTTCACATGAATATAACCGTAAAAATGATAAACGTTCCTAAGCTGATGCAGCGTCTGATAAATCAGATCCATCGTATAGTCTGCACTATATAAGATCCCTGAGCTTAAAAATAAACCTTCGATGTAATTACGGCGATAGAACTGCATCGTCAGCGTACAGACCTCGTCCGGTGTAAAGGAAGTCCGTACCACATCATTGTAACAGCGGTTGATACAGTACTTACAATCATAAATGCACTGATTGGTAAACAAGATCTTCAATAGTGAAATGCATCTGCCGTCCGCCGAAAAGCTATGGCAGATTCCCGCTTCTGTGGTATTCCCAATCGTCCCCGGTTTTCCCTTGCGGCCGACTCCGCTGGAGGTACATGCCACATCATACTTTGCCGCATCGGAAAGGATCTCTAATTTCTTCTGAATATTTAAACTCTCCTGAATTAACATCTACTCACCTGCCAGTCAAATTCGAACATCTGTTCTTACTTATTCTAGCATATGAATTTTCTCTTTGCAAGCCTTTTTTCAAAGGATACAAGGAAAATATATTATTCCTCATATCCTTGAGGGTTATTCTTCTGCCATCTCCAAGAATCCTGACACATCTCCTTGATGCCTCGCTTGGCAGCCCAGCCAAGTTCTTTTTCTGCCTTCGAAGCATCCGAATAACAAGAGGGCACATCTCCGGCTCTGCGCTCTTTAAATACATAATTGATCTTTAATCCATTCGCTTCTTCAAATGCATTGATGACATCCAATACACTGTATCCAACCCCGGTTCCTAAGTTATAAATCCGGACACCCCCCTTGCTTCCCTTCAATTTCTCCAAAGCCTTTACATGACCATCCGCCAGGTCCACTACATGGATATAATCTCTGACACAGGTTCCATCCGGTGTATCATAATCACAACCAAACACACCCAAACACACCAGCTTTCCCACCGCAACCTGCGTAATATAAGGGAGTAAATTGTTGGGGATGCCCTTGGGATTCTCACCGATCTTACCGGATTCATGCGCACCAATTGGGTTAAAATAACGTAAAAGCATCACATTCCACTCCGGATCCGCCGTATGAAGATCGGTTAAAATCTGTTCCAACATCCCCTTCGTTCGACCATAAGGATTGGTGATCTCGCCCTTTGGACAGGCTTCGGTAATCGGCACAAATGCCGGATCGCCATAGACCGTCGCGGAAGAACTAAATACAATCTTCTTGATGCCGTGTTTTCTCATCTCATCACAGAGAATCAAGGTTCCGGTAATGTTATTATGGTAGTATTCCAATGGCTTATAAACCGATTCTCCAACGGCTTTCAAACCTGCAAAATGAATCACAGCATCAATCTTTTCATTGTCAAAGACCTGTTCTACTGCCGCCTGATCCAGTAAATCCACCTCATAAAATGTCAGCTTTTTGCCTGTAATCTCTTCCACTCTGTTGAGGGATTCCTTACAGGAATTACATAAATTATCAAGTACTACAACCTCATAATCTGCATTTAAAAGTTCAATGCAAGTATGACTGCCGATGTATCCCGCACCACCTGTTACTAAAATTGTCATAGCCGTCCTCCTTATGTTTCTCAATCTGTAGGCTGAAAAAAAGTAGCCCCTTTCCATTTATTATATATGGAAAGAGGCTAAAAAACAATGTATTTTACTTACATAATTTCTTGAATTCATCTGCTACAAACTGTACCTGCGTACCTACTACGACCTGAACCGATGTCTTGCTTGGGCGAATAATGCCTGCAATACCGGCAGATTTGATCTTCTTTTCATTTACCAAGGTGTTGTCCTTGATTTCCAGTCTCAACCGCGTGATGCAGTTATCAATGGAAACGATATTGCCTTTGCCGCCCAATCCCTCCAAGATGGTAGCTGCAACTGCAGTAAAGTCATTATTGGATAACGTTACCTTCATCTCGCCATCCAAATCGTCATCTTCACGTCCCGGTGTCTTTAAATTGAATTTCAAAATCACGGTGCGGAAAATGATGTAGTACAATCCACCAAATACAAGTCCCTGCAGCAACAGCATAAATGGCTGGTTGGCCATTGGCAATCTGCAGCTAAAGAGGAAGTCCGTTGCACCTGCACTAAAGCAGAAGCCCGCTGTCCAGTGGAAGGTTGCTGCGATAAATACAGACAAACCGGTTAACAATGCATGGATTACATAGAGTCCGGGTGCCAAGAACATAAATGCGAATTCCAGCGGTTCTGTAACACCTGATACGAAAGAAGCAACTGCTCCTGCAAGTAAGATACCTGCCGCAACTTTTTTCTTGCTGTCTTTTGCGGTGTGATACATAGCCAGTGCTGCTGCCGGCAAACCAAACATCATAACCGGGAAGAAACCTGCCTGATACATACCGGTGATTCCTTGGATGCCGCCTTCTGCGAAGCCCCAGAATTTATTGATATCGGCAATGCCTGCAATATCAAACCAGAACACGGCATTTAAAGCATGGTGTAATCCGGTGGGAATCAACAGACGGTTTGCAAATGCGTAGATACCGGCTCCTAAAGGTCCCAGGTTCATGATCATCTTGCCAAAGCCTACTAAAGCACTAAATACCATCGGCCATACAAAGTACAACACTGCCGACTCCAGAACCATAACAAAAGAAGTAACAATCGGAACACAACGCTTGCCGCTGAAGAAAGAAAGTGCTACCGGAAGCTGTGTCTTATGGAATTTGTTATAGCAAACAGATGCCGTAATACCGGAGATAATACCGATAAATGCATTGCCAATCTTGGCAAATGCCAAGGATTTCTCAGGTACCAAATCCGGTGCAATTGCGGTGATGGTTCCGCTTGCCAATAGCGTGGTGACGGTCAAATAAGCGACCAAACCCGCCAGACCCGCTGCTCCGTGCTGATCATCTGACATACCAATCGCGACACCGACTGCAAACAGAATCGGTAAATTGTCAATGACTGCTGCTCCTGCTTTTACCAAAAACAAACCGATAAATCCCATAACGCCTGAAATAGCGCCGCCCTGCATGGTTTCCGGTGCAAAGAAATAACCAATACCCATCATGATCGCTGCTACCGGAAGAACTGCTACCGGAAGCATAATTGCTTTTCCTAACTTCTGCAAATACTTCATCATTATAAAAATCCCCCTTCTTTTTCGTCTTTTCCAGACGTAATTATCTGAATCCCTTCATTGGGTTCAAACCATCGTGATACACCAGGGTCTTTTGCAAGGCTTCCAGTGCTTCTGTTTCATCTTCCCCTTGAATTTCTACTGTAAGAATGTCTTTTCTTCCTGCTCCAAGCGCCATCAGCTCTAGGATGTTTTTTGCATCTGCGCTGTTTTCGCGGCAAAACATGCGAACCGAAGCTTGAAACTTCATCAAGGTCATCGCCACCCAAGATGCCGGTCTGGCATGAAAACCTTCCGGATCTTCAATCTCGTACTTCCAGGTTACCATCCGCATTCTCCTATAAATCTATGACCGGATCCAAGGCATTGACTTCTTTGCCGGTATAGCAGACCATGTTAGGATAATCCGGTGTATTACAGATAATAATTGGTGTAATCACATCATATCCGGCTTCTTTGATCTGATCCAATTCAAATTCCACCAACAGATCTCCTGCTTTGACGCGATCCCCCTGTGCCACATGAGACGTATAATACTGCCCCTTTAGATTGACCGTATCCAAACCGATATGAATAATCAACTCGGTTCCATCATCGGTGCGAATGCTGACCGCATGCTTGGTTTCAAACATCACCACCACTTCTCCATCAGCCGGTGCCACAACTCTGCCTTCTGACGGAATAATTGCAAGACCCTTGCCCAGAATCTCCTGACTGAAGGTTGGATCATTGACCTCACTCATCGGAACGGTTCTGCCTGCTACCGGTGCCAAGATCTGCTTTTTAGAGCTTCCACCAAATAACTGCTTGAATGATTCGAACATCTTATCTCCCCTTTCTACTGCGTTCTGACTCGCTTTATATGCACGGACAGATAAGCCACTTCTTCATCTGTCACCTTGTGCTCATAGGTTTTATAAATATAATCCCGGATCTGTATACTACATGCATATTCTTCCGGATACATCTTGGCGATCATCTCGGTGAATTCCCGGTTTTCATTGCCCAGAAGCTCCTTACTGTAGATTCGCTGTGACAAGAAGCGCAAATGCGTCACAAACCGTTCATAACTGAGCGAAGTTTCATTGATCTCAATCTGAAACTGCTTTCTCACAATACCAAGCACTTCCTGAATCAAATTGGTAATATCAATCGTATCTCTCATCTTGGTATTGTATTCTGCATTAACGATATGAAGTGCAATGGAAGCCGCTTCATCCACAGGAAGCTTGATCCCGATCTCCCGTTCAATGAGTGCAATCGCATATTCTCCAATCAGATATTCTTCTTTGTAAAAGGTTCTGACTTCGCGCAGCAGTGGATTGGTGAACATCATATGCTGGTGATAGCGCTCAATGGAAAAATTGATATGATCCGTCAGCGTGATGTAAATATTCTGATTGATCTTGCGATTTAAAACCATCTTAGCGTAGTTAATGATCTCGGTAGACACCTGTAAATGTTCCAACGGCAGATTCTCCAACAGAGATTTGAATTGTTCCAAGGTACCTGGATTATCCAACCGAAATATCTTCTGAATCTTCTCCTCCGGAATCTCCTGCCCTTTCTGCGTGTGAAATCCAAGTCCGCGTCCCATGAGCACAATCTCGGTTCCATTCTCTTCTAGAACACTGACTACATTATTATTGATTATCTTATCGATTTTCATCTAATCACTCCACATAATCTCTGCCATCGATTAAATTAAAAAAACCAATTCTGAATACAAAGACCAATCCACAGTCCATGTATCAAAATTGGTTTTGCCTGCTTATATCAGTAACAATCCAAAATTTAACATTATCTTAATTTCTTTTATTTTATCAAAAAAGCGACCAAAAGTCAATCATTTTTTATCTTTTTTTTAGATTGTTTTTAGAAAGATTCCTAAAGTTTCATAATCAAAATGGAGGCAGTGGGATTCGAACCCACGATCTCTGCATTGCGAACGCAGCGCTCTCCCAACTGAGCCATGTCCCCATAGGCTCTATCATAGCACACATGAAAAAAAATGCAACAAAAATAATCAAAAATTTACTTTGAAATTTACTTGTCAAATGATTCATTATCCGTTATAATCTTCTTTATGGGGCATTAGCGCAGCTGGGAGCGCGCCACACTGGCAGTGTGGAGGTCGTGGGTTCGAATCCCATATGCTCCATTGTGATCGGTTGATGAGTTTCAGAGATGAAGCTTGCCAATCGTTTTTTTGATTGTCTATGCTTTTTCTTTGTACAATTTATGTGCTTTACTTGTCTTCATATGAAAATTGTATTATAATATTTATAATGAAATTGGTGGTTTTATGGGATATTTTATTGAAGAAAGGTGGAAAACGCACAATGAAAAAGAAAGAACATGCGCGCTTTACTGGATGGCATCTTCATTTTGCAATTGCTTCCACTATTTTTCTTCTTTGCGCTGTCGTCATCTTTGCCTGTTTTCAATATTATACCAAATTGCAAGAGACAGTAAAAGCAGAGACCGGAGGTTACCTGCAAGAGATTTCAAAGCAGATCGGAGCCAATACCAGCCATGCTATTGAAGACAATTTTACGCTTCTTGCCACCGCAGCAATGCTTCTTGAAAATTCCGGTATCAGTAACTTTGCACAGTTAGATACAATCATGGAAGAACAGCAACAGCATTGGATTTTCAAGCATATTCTGCTGGTTGACCATCATGGTGTCGCTTATGATACCCATGGAAATTCGTCGCTATTGGAAAGTGCTCCTTATCTGCAGGAGGCAATTGTCGCACGTAAGCGTTCTATGTCTACTTCCCAAATGATGGGCAATACCGAATGTGTTGTTTTTGCTCTGCCTTTGGACGGATTGACACTCAATGGCACCGAAATAGCTGCCTTAATTGGCACCTATGATTTATCTACTTTTGACCGCATCTTATCTATGACCGCCTTCGATGGCAAAGGTTATGGATATATCATTCGCCGCGATGGAACCGTGGTGATTCCTTCCAGTTCCCCTTTTGCCCCAAAGACCGGCTATAACCTTCTCTCTTCTCTGATGAATGCATCCTTTGCCGGAATCGAAAAGGCAAATACCATTGTATCCAATATTGCCCATGGAAAAACAGGACAAGCAGAGCTGACGATGGATGGTGTATCGCTCTATATGGCATACACCCCATTGAAAACACAAGAATGGTATCTTCTCACCTTCGTTCCGGTAGCTGTTGCCAATGCAAAATCCATCCTACTTCTTCGCATGACCGCTCTGCTCTGTGCTCTGATTACACTGATTTTTTGTACACTCTTGATCACTCTCGGCCTTAGTACCTACCGTCATAAGCGCAAATTAGAGCAGATTGCCTATATAGATCCCATCACAGGAGGCAATACCATTCAGCGTTTTTATGTTCAGGTCGCCGAGTTGCTTGCACATCCCAATTTGCCGCAATATGCATTAATCTATACCAATATTAGCAAATTCAAGGTACTCAATGAACAGCTTGGACGTGCCGTGTGCGACATTATTTTAACAACGCTTTCCAAAAGCATCCAAAAAGACTTGGACAGCCATGAATGTCTGGGGCGGCTGTTTGCGGATAACTTCTGTATTTTACTGCACTATAAAGGAGAAGAAGATCTGACCCAGCGGCTGAACATTTGGGACGAAAACTACAATGCTTCTCTGCAGGAAAACAATATTGTATGGCTCCCACTCAACATGGAAATCGGTGTTTATATACTGGAGGATCTGACGCTTCCGCTGCCAGACATGGTAGATCGTGCTAAACTCGCCCTGCGTGAAGCTCACCATGATCCGGATGCATCGGTTCATTACAAGATCTATGACGAGCGGGTACGTAAAGGCCTCCTGCGTGAAAAGCAATTGGAAGATATGATGAAAAAAGCATTGGATCAGAGTGAATTTCAAGTATACCTCCAACCCAAGTACCTCACGAACAGCGAATGTATCGGTGGAGCGGAAGCTTTGGCACGTTGGAATAGTCCCACCGAAGGCATGATCTATCCGGATGAGTTTATTTCTCTTTTTGAGAAAAATGGATTTATTATTCAATTGGATCTCTGGGTATTTGAACAAGTTTGTCAAACTCTCCGCAATTGGTTGGATATGGGCTATCATCCCATGCGTATTTCCGTAAACTGTTCCCGCATTCATTTAAAAGTCCCTAATTTCTTAAACCAATACAAAAAAATCACGGAACGCTATGCCATTCCGCCAAAACTGTTGGAAATTGAATTGACAGAAAATGTGGTATTTTCCGACGTGAAACAGCTAACCGGGATTATCTCGGAAATCCATGCCTTGGGTTTTAGTTGTTCCATGGACGATTTTGGCAGCGGCTATTCCTCCCTCAATCTCATTCAGGATATCCCTGTGGATGTATTGAAACTAGATAAGATTTTCTTCCGAAGCGGTGCCGAAAATCTAGACCGTACGGAATCGGTTGTGCGCAGCATCCTTGCTATGGCCAAGGCTCTTTCGATGGAAACTGTTGCAGAAGGCGTTGAGGAGAAGGCTCAAGTAGAGATGTTAAAGCATTTGGGTTGTGACTACATTCAGGGTTATTATTTTGCAAGGCCTATGCCCATTTCTCAATTTCAAGCCCTTGCCTTTGGAAAGGTGGTAATCTGATGCAAAAGAAGATTCGTTTTTGGAAGATAGGGGTTTTTATGATGCCCATCATGCTTTTATCCGGCTGTGCTGCCCAATCGGCGCTCACATCGCAGGATATTCTGTCCCAAAAGATCCCTGATCCTCACCGTACTCCTGTGACTGTTCTTGTAAAAAGTGCGTTTTCCATCAAAAGTTTCGAAGCAGTGGCTGAGCAGCAATTTCCGGATTTGGATATCATTCAAATAGGCAACTATACTTCCAACATGGGAATTGCAGAATATGAAGCACGTCTGGCACACGATGATCTTGCAGATGTCATGATGACTTGGCCTTTGCATGTGGGTGACAAATATTGGGAAGATCGACTCTTGGATCTTTCTGCTTTGCCATGCACCAGCCATTACAATTCTGCACGTTTGAACAATACCGCTCTGAACGGCAAGCTCTATTATCTGCCTGGGCCTTCCCAAATTCGTGCCATCGTCTACAACAAAACCTTGTTTCGTGAAAATGGTTGGACAGTACCTTCTGATTTCAACGGTTTTCTTGACCTCTGTCAAGAGATTGAACAGAGCGGCATCCGTTCCCTGCAACTTGGCTTGGGCAATGAAGAAGTACTGGATACTGCATTTGTGGGATACAATCTGGAAAACCATTTCAGTTCCCCTGCTGATCTGCAGTGGATCACGGATTATAATAACGGAAAAGGTCACTTTGCTGATCACTTTTCCTCTGCACTCGACACCTTTCAGGCACTGATTGACCACAAGATTCTGCAGCCCAATGACTTAGCACTCACTTATTCTGATCGCGAATCGATGATATTCAATCGGGAATGTGCCATGGTGGAGGACTCCGTGCTGATTGCCCGCATGGGCAAGGATTACAATGGCTGCACCGATGAGTTTGGTCTGATGCCGTTCTTTAATCCGGGTTCCGAAAGTGATTGGGCACGTCTCTATCCGGTGTGCTACATTGGGCTGAATAAACACCTTGCAGAACCCGACAATGCAGAAAAATATGACCTTGTCCTCCGCCTAATGGACTATATCAGTTCCCCGGAAGGACAGCTTGCTCTGGCGAGCGACACCGGTGCGATGTTCTCCAGTCTCAATGGTATGCTTCCTCCTGATATTCCGGAGATAAACGACCTGCTGCCGGCTTTACAGGCGGGGCGTTATTCTGTATTTCCCGTATTAAAAAATGCCCAAGACGCACTGCGTCAAGGGCTTGCCGGTATGGTGGCCGGTAATCTCACCGGCAGTCAGGTTGCAGAGATGGTAGATAAACAAAATGCTGCGCCACTTATCCCTAAAGCTGTGCCGATACTGGGAGAAGCCGATGCTGATTTTACCATGATCGAAACAGGCAGCTTTGTCACGGATAGCATGAAGAA
>JAVXIV010000003.1:0-24493 GCA_036785645.1 Hungatella sp. | reverse complement strand
AAGCTGCTGGAAGAAAAGCTTCATGCCTTGCCCTTAACCAATACCAATGCCAGAAAGTTCTCTCGCTTTTTTTTGGCAGGAGCAACTACCTGTGAAGTAGACAAGCAAGGCCGCATTCTTTTGCCGGCTATTTTGAGAGAATTCGCCGGGATCGAAAAAGACGCAGTCTTAGTAGGTGTGGGGAGCAGAATTGAGATCTGGAGCAGGGAAGTTTGGATGTCAGTCAATGTCTACGACGATATGGGAGAAATTGCTGAGAACATGGAAGGTTTGGGTATATGATGTTTGAGCATAAATCAGTGCTTTTAGAAGAAACCGTGGACAGTCTGTGCGTGAAACCGGGTGGAATTTATGTGGATGGAACCTTGGGTGGAGGTGGACATGCCTATGAGGTATGCAGGCGGCTTGGAGCCAATGGACAACTGATCGGAATTGATCAAGACGAAGATGCGATTACCGCAGCAGTGGGACATTTAGCAGAATTCAAAAATCAAGTGATCATTGTGAGAAGTAATTATGAGAATATTAAAACCGTATTGGAAGAATTAAAGATCCAGACTGTGGATGGGATATATTTGGATTTGGGAGTATCCTCTTATCAGCTTGATACCGTGGACAGGGGATTTACCTATCGGGAAGATGCACCGCTGGATATGCGGATGGATCGCCGAAATCCGGAGACGGCAGCCGATTTAGTCAATCAGTATAGCGAATTTGATTTGTACCGGATTATTCGGGATTATGGAGAAGATAAATTTGCTAAAAATATAGCAAAACACATTGTTCGGGTGAGACAGGAAAAATCGATTGAAACAACGGGAGAGTTGATTGAGATTATCAAAGCAGCCATTCCGATGAAAATACGTGCAACCGGAGGTCATCCGGCTAAGAAGACCTTCCAGGCAATTCGAATTGAATTAAATAAAGAATTGGATGTACTTCATAATTCCATTGATACGATGATTGATTTACTGAATCCGCAGGGGCGGCTCAGCATTATCACCTTTCATTCTCTGGAAGACAGAATTGTTAAAACGCGATTTCGGAATAACGAAAACCCGTGTATCTGTCCACCTGATTTTCCGGTATGTATGTGTGGGAAGATCAGCAAGGGAAAAGTCATTACCAGAAAACCAATCATACCAACCGAAAAAGAAATAGAAGAGAATAAACGATCAAAAAGTTCGAAATTACGTGTGTTTGAACGAAGTTAGGGGGGATTTGTATGGGAAGCAACCGAGCAGTGCAGATGAGACAGCCGGCATATATTCAGGGGAACACCGTACCAAAAGAAATACCGGTGAGAAAAAGTCCAAAACAACAGCTGAATCATGTCTACAAGATTAGACGGAATCAGGAAAAAGCGCTGCAAATAGATTTGCCCTATTTGTTAGTTCTTGTCATTGCGGCATGCTGCACACTTTATTTGTGCATTAACTATCTTCAAGTACAGTCTTCGATCACTGCAAGAATTCATACAATTGAAAGCATGGAGCAGGAATTAGAAGCATTGAAGTCTGAAAACGATTCATTAGCAACCAGAATCAATACTTATATTGACTTAGACCATGTCTATCAGGTTGCAACGCAAGAACTTGGCATGGTATATGCAAATAAAGATCAAGTGCTTCTGTATAACAAAACAGAAAGTGAGTATGTAAGGCAGTATGAGGACATCCCAAGACACTAATCAGAACACTAATCAGAACTCGAATTCAAATCATAAAAAAATATTTTTAAAATATATGCAGGAAAAGCTGGCAATTACAGTCATTGTAATTATGCTGGCTTTGTTTGCATTGATTTTCGTTTTGTACGATATTGTCAATCAAAAGAATGAAGAGTACACGAAAACCGTACTGTCGCAGCATTCTTCGTATGATAGCCGTATCATTCCCTACCGGAGGGGAGACATTGTAGATCGCAATGGAACTTATCTGGCGACGAGTGAGAAAGTTTACAATTTGATTTTAGATCCCAAACAAATATTTGCTTCAGAAGAAAATTATTTGACCGCTACCGTCGATGCACTGGCACAAACGTTTGGCTATGATCAAGCGGAACTGACAACGGCGATTACGGAACAAAAGGATAAAGCCTATCTTCGCTATGAAAAAAGGTTAAGCTATGATAAAAAAGAAGAATTTGAAAAATTAAGGACAGAAACCAATGAGGCAAACCGTAAAGCCGGATTGGAGAATCGAATCAAGGGAGTATGGTTTGAGGATGAATATCGGCGGATTTATCCATATTCTAAGGTGGCCTGCAGTGTGATCGGATTTTCCGGCAGCGATAGCTCGGAAGGAACCGGAGGCATTGAGCAGTCTTATAATAGCACTTTGATTGGAACCAATGGTCGGGAATATGGTTATCTAAATGATGATTCCAATAAAGAGACCGTCATTAAATCAGCAGAAAACGGAAATACGATTGTATCAACGATTGATATCAATATTCAAAATCTAGTAGAAAAACGAATTGCCCAGTTTCAGTCAGAGATGGGAAGCAAACAAATCGCGGTGATCGTGATGAACCCCGACAATGGTGAAGTTTTGTCGATGGCGACCGGAAGGCAGTTTGATCTAAATGAGCCCAGAGATTTAAGCGCTTACTACGGGGTGGATGAATTACAGACGATGGATGAGAAGGAGCAGGGCGAGGCTTGGAATCAGATGTGGCGGAATTTCTGCGTGAGTGATACGTTTGAACCCGGTTCTCCTTCTAAGGTATTTACGGTAGCGGGGGGGTTGGAAGAAGGGGTTGTCGGGAGTAACACTCATTTTATGTGTGACGGTTATCAAGAGGTAGGTGGGCATAGGATCAAATGTACAGCATATGCAAAGGGAGGTCATGGAGACCTGGCCTTGGATGAAACCCTGATGGTATCTTGCAATGATGCCATGATGCAGCTTGCAGCTATGCAGGGCAGAGAAAAATTCTGCAAGTATCAAAAGCTCTTTAATTTTGGCAGCAAAACCGGGATTGATCTGCCGGGAGAAGCAGATGCCAAGACCCTTGTGTACCAAGCAGATACCATGGGACCGGCTGATTTGGCAACCAATGCTTTTGGACAAAATTATAACTGTACCATGATTCAAATGGCGGCGGCATTTTCGGCAGCGATTAATGGCGGTTCTTATTATGAGCCTCATGTTGCAAAACAGGTTTTAAATGAACAGGGCTCTGTAGTAGAAAAAATAGATGCTACCTTGGTGCGAGAAACGATTTCAGAGTCTACCAGTGACTTCTTAAGAAAAGCATTGGCTCGTACCGTTGCAGAAGGCACCGGTAAGGCAGCACAGGTGACCGGATACGAGGTGGGCGGCAAGACCGGAACCGCAGAGAAGTATCCGCGCGGTCAGAAAAAGTATATGGTATCTTTTTGCGGTTTTGCACCCGCCACACATCCTGAGGTTTTGGTTTATGTTGTAATTGATGAACCCAATACGGAGGATCAGGCGCATAGTACCTTTGCGAGTGCTGTGTTTTCGCAGATCATGGGCGATATTCTTCCTTATTTAAATGTATTTCCAACTCAGGATTTGCCACCGGTTAGTGAAGAAGTGCAGGGACAGCTGCCGGAGGCAGAGGGCATCACAAATCCCACGATGATGCCGGAAGGGGAAACAACACCGGAGACATCGGAGAGCGCAGAAGAGACAAAGCCCGAGAAGCTGCCTTACGATACCGAGGAATTTGTGCCTGTTGAGACCGGAGAGGACGGTTCGGAGATTTCTTCGGCGCTGCCCGGCAACCTTCCGGGCGAACCGGACAGTACGGCCGCAGACGTGACGGAGGCGGCAGCTGCCTCTTCCCAAGCCTCACCCACGGAACCGCCGGCTACAACACGGGAAACAGAAATTGCAAAGGAAAGCACAGAATCATAAATCAGTAAATGGGTCATATATTGTAACAAGAAGCGGCCGGTAGGATTGACAGATGAATTCTAACAAAACGTGTCATAGAGAAAGGATAGCAATTCTATGCTTCGTATCATGTTGCTGCATGATGGGAATGATAGGACGGCTATTTTTTCTGATGGTTTTTAAATCGGAACACTATAGTCAGATGGCACAAGAGCTTCACGAGAGAGAGCGCAGTATCAAAGCCGCCCGAGGCAATATTTTAGATGTGAATGGCACGGTGATTGCAACCAATCGCACGGTCTGCACGATCTCCGTGATTCATAATCAAGTGAAAAATCAGGAGCAGGTCATCGAGATTCTGACAGAGAAATTAGGGATCAGCCGGGAGGAAATAAGAAAAAAAGTGGAGAAACGCAGCTCCAGAGAGATTATTAAGACGAATGTGACCAAGGAGATCGGTGATCAGATTAGAAGCTGCGCGCTAGAGGGTGTGAAGGTGGATGAGGACTATAAGCGCTATTATCCTTACGATAGCTTGGCATCTAGAGTGTTGGGGTTTACCGGAGGCGATAACCAGGGGATTATTGGACTGGAGGTGATGTATGAGAAATACTTAAAAGGGAGTAATGGCACGATTCTGACGGTGACGGATGCGGCAGGAATTGAGATCGAGAACACCTTCGAAGATCGGATCGAACCGATTGCCGGCAGTGACTTATATGTTAGCTTAGATGTCAATGTCCAGAAATATGCGGAGCAGGCGGCTTATCAAGTGATGGAAAAAAAACAAGCAAAGCACGTATCCATGATTGTGATGAATCCGCAAAATGGAGAGATTTTGGCAATGGTCAATGCACCGGAATTCAATTTGAATGAGCCTTTCTTTTACAACACAGAGATGATGGAATCCGAAGAACTGCAGGGACTTTCAAAACAGGAACTGCTTAACCAAATGTGGCGAAATCCCTGTATCAATGACACTTATGAACCTGGTTCCACGTTCAAAATAGTGACTGCAGCGGCCGGATTAGAAGCGGGTGTTGTGAAGCTTAATGATACGTTTTCTTGCCCCGGATTTCGTGTAGTAGAGGATCGGAAGATCCGATGCCACAAAGTGGGCGGACATGGCACAGAGACATTTTTACAGGGAGCGATGAATTCCTGCAATCCGGTCTTTATTGACGTGGGGCAGAGATTGGGGGTAGAACGATATTATCATTATTTTGAACAATTTGGCTTAATGGGAAAAACCGGAATTGATCTGCCGGGAGAAGCCGCTACGATTATGCATAAAAAAGATAATATGGGTTTGGTTGAACTGGCTACAGTATCCTTTGGACAATCGTTTCAAATCACACCTTTACAGCTCATAACCACTGCGTCTTCCATCATCAATGGAGGCAACCGCATTACTCCGCATTTTGGCATAAAGACGATCGATCCGAATGGTGAGACGGTGCATAGCTTCACCTATCCGATTGCCGAAAAAATCATATCTGCACAAACCGCTCAAATGATGCGCGAGATCCTAGAACAGGTGGTGTCAGCCGGAAGCGGAAAAAAAGCAGCAATTCCGGGATACCGAATCGGCGGAAAGACAGCTACTTCGGAGAAACTCCCCAGAAGCTTAAAAAAATATATCTCTTCTTTTATTGGGTTTGCACCGGCAGATGATCCGCAGGTGATTGCACTCATTACGATTGATGAACCTGTGGGCATTTATTATGGAGGAACCATAGCCGCACCGGTCATTGCAGATGTATTTCGGAATATATTACCTTATTTGGGAATTGAAGCAGCCGAGGAAAAAACTGTTCCATCCTTTCGAATCTATGGTTGATTATTCTGCGAAAAAGACGTATACTATTGTCGTGTGTACATTCGTGTACCATACATAAGAACTTGAGGTGCGATATGATTAATGAAACAATATTAGCAATTATCATTGCGTTTGCCATCAGTGCAATTCTTTGTCCGCTTGTGATCCCATTCCTGCATAAACTGAAATTTGGTCAGCAGGTGAGAGACGACGGTCCACAGGCACATCTGCGGAAAGCAGGCACTCCGACCATGGGCGGTCTGATCATTTTGACCAGTATTATCATCACATCCGTTTTTTATATTAAGGATTATCCAAAACTGATTCCGGTACTTTTTGTTACGGTTGGTTTTGGAATTATTGGTTTTATGGATGATTATATTAAGATTGTTATGAAACGTTCAGAAGGACTAAGACCCATACAGAAATTATTTGGTCAGATCATCATCACCGGAATTTTCACTTATTATCTGATGAATTCAGGAGAGATCGGAACACAGGTTTTGGTTCCTTTTACCGGTGGGTTTGAGGATGGTTACTATTTGAATTTAAAGCTTTTCTTTATTCCCTTCGTATTTCTCGTGGTGTTGGGAACGGACAATGGAGTTAATTTTACAGATGGTTTAGATGGACTTTGTACCAGTGTTACGATTCTGGTGGCAACCTTTCTTACGATTCTGGCAGTGGGGGAAAAGAGTGGAATTAGTCCGATTACCGGTGCGGTAGTGGGGAGCTTGTTGGGTTTTTTACTGTTTAATGTCTATCCGGCCAAGGTTTTTATGGGAGATACCGGCTCACTGGCATTGGGTGGCTTTGTAGCGGCGAGTGCATTTATGATGCAGATTCCCTTGTTTATTCCCCTCATTGGATCGATCTATTTGATTGAGGTATTGTCCGATATTATACAGATTGTCTATTTTAAGAAGACCGGAGGCAAACGCTTCTTTAAAATGGCTCCGATCCATCATCATTTTGAACTGTGTGGTTGGTCAGAAACCAGAGTTGTTGCAGTTTTTTCTACGACTACAGCAATTCTTTGTTTAATAGCCTATTTAGGATTATAGGAGGAAAATATGAGCGAGAGCCAAAAAGTATTAGTTGCGGGAACCGGCATCAGTGGGATCGCTGCGGCTCAACTCCTTTTGGATAAGGGAGGAGAAGTCGTACTCTATGATGGGAATCTAGAGCTGGATGCGGAAACTCTAAGGAGTAAATTTGATGAAGATGCGAAGATCACTATGGTGTTGGGAGACTTAAAACGGACCGATTTATTGGGGGTAGAGATGTGCATCATCAGTCCGGGAATTCCTTTGGAGGCTCCGTTTGTTGCGATTCTGGATGAAGCGAAGATTCCGATCTGGAGTGAGATTCAGCTTGCTTATCAATGTGCTAAGGGAAAATTGGCGGCTATCACGGGAACCAATGGCAAGACGACAACGACCGCATTGATCGGAGAGATTTTAAAAGCACATTATGAGAGCGTGTTTGTAGTTGGCAATATCGGTGTGCCTTATACCCGGACGGCTTTGGAGACCACGGATGATTCGGTAACCGTAGCGGAGGTCAGTAGCTTTCAGCTAGAGACCATCATGGATTTCCGCCCGGATGTTTCGGCTATTCTAAACATTACACCGGATCATCTGGATCGCCATCATACGTTGGAATGCTATATTGAAGTGAAGGAAAGTATCACCGGCAATCAAACGGAAGAGGATACCTGTGTTCTCAATTATGATGATGCGGTATTGAGAGCTTTTGGACAAAAAGAAGGTTTAAAGCCCAAGGTGGTATTTTTTAGCAGCCGGGAAAAACTGGAAGAGGGCTATTATCTGGAAGGTGATCAGATTTTGTATTGCCATAAAAAACAAAAAATTGAAATTGTCAAGGTTTCAGAGCTGCAGCTATTAGGAAAACACAACTATGAAAATGTGATGGCAGCCGTTGCAGTCAGTACTGTGCTTGGAGTTCCGCTAGAGACGATTCAGAAGGTGATTCGTGCGTTTAAGGCGGTAGAACATCGCATAGAGTTTGTCTTGGAACGGGCGGGTGTGAGGTATTATAATGATTCCAAAGGAACCAATCCGGATGCGGCCATCCAGGCAATCAAAGCCATGCCGGGTCCTACACTGCTGATTGCCGGAGGCTATGATAAACAGTCGGAATATGACGAGTGGATTGAAAGCTTTGGGAATAAAGTGCGATACCTGGTGTTGATTGGTCAGACGCGGGATAAGATCGCAGAATGTGCCAAAATGCATGGATTTACGGAAATTATGTATGCCGAGGATCTGTCAGAAGCGGTTCGGGTCTGCGCTTCCTATGCCAATATGGGAGATAGTGTACTCTTATCTCCGGCATGTGCAAGCTGGGGGATGTTCAAAAACTACGAACAGCGCGGTGAAATCTTTAAAGAGTGCGTGCGCAATCTTTAGATTCCATGGTGGCAATCAGAAAGGGAAGGGGTGGAGCCACTTTGGCGAAGAAGAAAAGATCCCAGCGTTTTTACGATTACAGCCTTTTGTTTACCATCATTTTTCTGACCATATTTGGCTTAATTATGATATATAGTGCCAGTTCTTATAAGGCACAATTGAATTATAATGGAAATGCAGCTTATTTTATGACGAGGCAGGCGGTGATTGCTTTGGTCGGCTTCGCAGTCATGTTAATCATCTCCAAGATGGATTATCATTGGTATGCAAAATTTACGGTATTTGCCTACCTGTTATCTCTTGCACTGATGATTGCAGTTTCTTTGTTTGGCAGAAAAGTCAATGGTAAGAGACGCTGGCTGGGGGTGGGAAGCTTGAGCTTTCAGCCTACAGAACTAGTCAAGATCACCTTGATTGTGGTACTGGCGGCTGTGATTACCATCATGGGCAGCAAAATCAACCAATTAAAGTCGGTTGCAGTCATCATTGCGTTGACGCTTCCGGTAGCGGGTTTGGTGGCGATGAATAATTTGAGCTCCGGCATTATCATCTGCGGAATTGCCTTTGTGATGCTGTTTGTGGCATGTAAGAAGAAGTGGCCATTTGTTTTGTGCATAGGAATGGGAGCCGGCATGATCTTTATGGCATCTCCCATTGCGCATGCATTGGAATCGGTGGGACTCTTAAAACCCTATCAATTGAATCGGATCAACGTATGGCAGAACCCGGAGGCTTATCCGTCAACCGGTGGATTTCAGGTATTGCAGGGATTGTATGCAATTGGTTCGGGAGGACTGTTTGGCAAGGGCTTGGGAGAAAGTATTCAGAAGCTGGGATTCGTACCGGAGGCGCAGAATGATATGATCTTTTCCATCATTTGTGAGGAACTTGGGTTGTTTGGAGCGGTTTCTGTTATTTTGATTTTTATGTTTATGATTTATCGTTTCACGCTGATTGCGGGCAATGCGCCGGATCTGTTTGGTGCTTTGCTTGTGGTTGGAGTTATGGCACATATTGCGATTCAGGTTATTTTGAATATTGCGGTTGTAACCAATACCATTCCCAATACCGGAATTACGCTTCCGTTTATCAGCTATGGAGGTACCTCAATTTTATTTTTGATGATTGAGATGGGGATGGTGCTCAGTGTTTCCAATCAGATAAAATTGGAAAAATAATCGGAAAGTCAGAGATCAATATCGCACTTTTTACATAGGATACTATATAGGAAGCCGCAGGAGGTAACTGCTTGTCTACCATACAGATCCGAGGTTTACTGCCGCTAAAAGGTGAGATCGAAATTCAAGGATCTAAAAATACAGTTCTGCCGATGATGGCAGCATCCATTCTTCATAAAGGAACGACTGTACTGACGCATGTTCCCCGAATTCAGGATGTTTTTTGTATGATGCGGATATTGGGATATTTGGGCTGCAGTTGCTCCCTAAGCGGACATGAATTGACGATTGATGCGGAGCGTTTGACCGGGTTTGATATTCCGGATACTTATGTGAGATCCATGCGTTCTTCCATTATGATATTGGGAGCTTTGCTGGGAAGATGCGGGGAGGCCGTTACGCATTATCCGGGAGGGTGTTCGATTGGTAAGCGTCCACTGGATCTTCACCTTTATGCACTTCGCAAACTGGGTGCGGTCATTGGAGAAGATGAGGAGATGATTACCGCACAAGCAGCGGCTTTGACCGGTGCTGATATTTCTTTGTCCTATCCGAGCGTGGGCGCTACCGAAAATGTGTTATTAGCATCGGTACTTGCAGATGGGGCAACCAGACTTTGCGGAGCGGCCAGAGAACCGGAAATCGAAGAATTATGTCATTTTCTGAATGCCATGGGAGCGAAGATTACCGGTATCGGCACCGGAACGCTTCACATCATAGGAGTAAAGCAGCTGCAGGATACCACTTATGAAGTGGTAGGAGATCGCATTGTAGCGGGAACTTATTTGGCGGCAGCTGCTGCTGCGGGCGGTCATGTTCGCTTATCCGGAATCCGCACTTCTTATATGACCGCAGTTTTGCAGCAGTTTGAAAAGATGGGGATGAAACTGAAACAGGATGTATCCGGAATTTGTATGATCAGTGAGGCAGCACCTTTGCCGATTCGAATTGTTACGAATCCTTATCCGGGATTTCCAACTGATTTGCAATCTCCTATGATGGCTTTGTTGGCGAGTGGACTGGGGCAGAGCGGTATTCGGGAAAATGTATTCGAAGGGCGCTATGAGACCGCAAAGGAATTGCAAAAAATGGGAGCCAGAATTATGATAGAGGAGAAGGAGGCCAGAATCGATGGCATCTATCCACTGCGAGGCAATGTGGTAGAGGCAAAGGATTTGCGTGGCGGAGCCGCGTTAATTATTGCAGGACTGGCGGCAGAGGGAGAGACGAGGGTGACTCATTGTCATCACATTCTGCGCGGATATGAAGATATCTGCAGAGATTTAAAGATACTGGGAGCCGAAATCGTTCAGAACGATTAATCTGAATTCAGGAGAAGCTTATGGCAAAACTACCAAAAAAAAAATCCCACCGTATTCTTGGAATCATTGTAGCCGTGATGGTGCTGTTTGGTATCCTTGTCACTTCGGTTCATGTGACAGACGTGACGGTGACCGGTAATAGCCGTTATACGGATGAACAGATCATACAGATGATTTTGCAGAAGGAATGGGATTGGAATAGTCTTTACTGCTATGCCAAGGATCGTCTAAAGGCTCATCGGTCGATTCCATTTGTAGAAGATTACAAAATTGTATTTCAGGGACTGTCTAAAATTGAAATTATTGTTTATGAAAAGAGTATCGTCGGCTACGTATCCTATATGGGCAGCTATATGTATTTTGATAAAGATGGCATTATTGTAGAAAGTACCAATGAGAAACTGGAGGATATTCCATGGCTGACCGGACTTTCCTTTGGCCATATTGTGTTACATCAGCAGCTCCCTGTGGAAAATCAAAAAATATTTGATGAAATTTTAAATTTAACACAAGTGTTATCGGTTCATCGACTTTTCGTGGACAAGATTCAATATGATGCTAGAGGAGAAGCCACGTTACACATGGGAGAATTAGAGGTGGTATTGGGAGACAGCTCGAATGTAAGCGGCAAGATCTCGGAACTTTCCGCTATGCTTCCTCAACTAGAAGGATTGAGTGGAACGCTGCATTTAGAGACTTATGATGAGACAAATGCAGCGATGACGTACACATTTAAAAAGAAGTTACAGAATTATTAAAAAAGAGGTTGATATTTTGAGCGAAATAAAATATAGTATTAGATAGACCAGTTTCAGTGGATTTCGTGTGGTCTTTTGGGATTTTTCAATAAAGGAGGAATTATTCTTGTTAGAGATTAAAATAAACGAGGCAGAGAGTGCTGCCAGAATCATTGTAATTGGTGTGGGCGGTGCAGGAAACAATGCTGTGAACCGTATGATTGATGAAAGTATTGCAGGAGTCGAATTTGTTGGTATTAATACAGACAAGCAGGCCTTACAGTTTTGCAAGGCTCCGACTGCGATGCAGATTGGTGAGAAATTAACCAAAGGGTTGGGTGCAGGTGCCAAGCCTGAGATTGGTGAGAAAGCAGCCGAGGAGAGTTCAGAAGAACTTGCCCAAGTGATGAAGGGGGCGGATATGATCTTCGTAACCTGCGGCATGGGAGGCGGAACCGGAACCGGTGCAGCACCGGTTGTAGCCAGAATTGCCAAAGACATGGGGATTCTAACGGTTGGTGTTGTGACGAAGCCATTCCGTTTTGAAGCGAAGACTCGTATGGCCAATGCGTTGGCAGGGATCGAGCGTTTGAAAGAAAGCGTAGATACCTTAATTGTCATTCCCAATGATAAACTTTTGGAGATTGTAGATCGCAGAACTACGATGCCGGATGCCTTAAAGAAGGCAGATGAAGTTTTACAGCAGGCGGTTCAGGGAATTACCGATTTGATCAATGTGCCCGGTTTGATTAATTTAGACTTTGCGGATATCCAGACCGTTATGGTGGACAAGGGAATTGCTCATATTGGTATTGGTCGAGCCAAAGGCGATGAGAAGGCAGTAGAAGCGGTGAAGCAGGCGGTATCCAGTCCTTTACTGGAGACGACGATTGAAGGTGCCTCTCATGTGATTATCAACATTTCCGGTGATATCAGCTTGATTGAAGCAAACGAAGCGGCCAGTTATGTACAGGAATTGGCCGGTGATGAAGCGAATATTATTTTCGGTGCCATGTATGACGAGTCCGTGCAGGATGAAGCCAGCATTACCGTGATTGCAACCGGGTTGGACGCACATGGTGCACATACTCCCGTAGCGAAGGCTATGACCGGTTTTAATACATTTAAGCAGCCGATGAAGGCAGAAGCTCCGGCTGCACAGACTCCGGCACCGGCACCCTATACCGCACCGGTACGTTCCGCACAGCCTTATGCGGCACCGGCTTACAATACACCGGTGAATCCTTCTCCAACTCCTTATCGTCCGGTAGGCAACAAGGAAGTTCAGATCAATATTCCGGAATTCTTAAAGAATAAGAGATAACCATATCACTCAGATGAGATAGGGCTGTCGCACGAAAGCATTTCTTCCCTTTCGTGCGGTAGCTCTGTTCGCTTTATAGAAAAGCAGGCAATATATAGGAGGAAGCGCATGGACAATCCAGCACAAACGCACAAACGCCGTGTTCGCTATCAGGGCACGCATCCCAAGAACTACCAAGAAAAATACAAGGAACTTCAACCGGAGAAATATGCAGATACCGTGGAACGCGTCATCCAAAAGGGCAGTACACCGGTAGGTATGCACCTTTCGATCTGTGTCAAAGAGATCTTGGAATTTTTGCAGATTCGACCCGGACAGACCGGTTTGGATGCGACGCTTGGCTATGGCGGTCACACCTTGGAGATGCTCAAATGTTTGGAATCTAAGGGACATCTCTATGCTCTGGACATTGATCCGATTGAATTGGCAAAAACCGGAGCACGTTTGGAACATTTGGGTTATGGTCCCGATTTATTGACGATTCGGCAGTTGAATTTTGCCGACATTGATCAGGTAAGCGGGGCAGGCACTTTGGATTTTGTATTGGCAGATTTGGGAGTATCTTCGATGCAGATTGATAATCCGGATCGGGGATTTTCCTATAAGAAAGAAGGACCGCTGGATTTGCGTTTGAATCCCGAGAAAGGCATCTCTGCTGCAGAACGTCTAAAGACGATCACACAGGAAGAATTAGAGGGGATGTTATGGGAGAATGCGGATGAGCCTTATGCAGAAGAAATTGCAAGAGCCATGATGATGGCTCAGAAGAATGGCAAGACGATTGCCACAACGACGGAACTGGCGCAGGTGATTGAAGGTGCACTGGCATTTATTCCGGTGGATCAACAGAAAGAAGCCGTCAAAAAATCATGCCAAAGGACATTTCAGGCATTGCGCATCGATATCAACCGTGAGTTTGAAGTGCTGTACCAGTTTTTGGAGAAACTACCGGATATGCTTGCAAAAGATGGGCGCGTGGCGATTCTGACCTTTCACTCAGGAGAAGACCGTTTCGTTAAAAAGTCGTTCAAACGTTTGTGGCAGGAAGGGGTTTACCGTGAGATTTCAACCGAGGTGATCCGCCCCTCTGCACAAGAATGCAATCGCAATGGGCGGGCTCGTTCTACGAAGATGAGATGGGCAGTCAAAGCCTGATTTTTATAAGGCTTTGATAGTTTTATCATAGGTCTTTTTAAACATATAGGATGTGATCAGAAAGGCTATGATTTCCGACAGTGGGAAAGAATACCACACGGCATGCAGACCCCATACCTTGGCGAATAGATAGGCGAAGGGCAGAATGCATACCAACTGTCTGGCAACGGAGATAATGAGGCTGTAGATCCCATTGCCAAGTGCCTGAAATACAGAACTGATTACAATGGAATAACCGGCAAAGAGAAAGCTCATGCTGATGATGCGAAGTGCCGGTACTCCGATTTCCATCATATGTGCAGAGGCATTGAACATGGACAGCAGCTGTACCGGGAAGATCTGGAAAATCAACAAGCCGATGCCCATGATAGAGATCGAAGCAATCGTACTTAATTCAATCGTTTTGGTGATCCGTTTGCGCTTATGAGCGCCATAGTTATAGGCGATAATCGGCACCATGGCATTGGTTAATCCAAAGACCGGCATGAAGATGAAACTCTGAAGTTTAAAATAAATGCCAAACAGAGAAACCGCAGTTTCGGAAAACATCAGTAAGATCGTATTGATCCCCAGCGTCATGGCGGAGCCGATCGACTGCATGATGATGGATGGAAGACCTACCAGATAGATATCCAGGATGGTTTGCTTATGTGGGCGAAATCCACGGAATGCCAGGTTGATATCCGGATTCTTCCGCATATTGAAATACAGGGAGAGTACCATACCCAGAATCTGACCGATGACGGTAGCGACAGCCGCACCGGTGATGCCCATCTTGGGTGCTCCAAACAGTCCAAAGATCAAAATCGGATCCAGGATGATGTTGGTGATGGCACCGATGCCCTGTGTGACCATATTGTAGATCGTGCGCCCGGTGGATTGCATGATGCGTTCCAATATGATCTGACCGAAGATCCCAAACGAGAATAAGGTACAGACAGAAAGATACTGTGTGCCAAGAGTGATGATTTCGGCATTGTCAGTCTGGCTTAAGAAAAAGCTGCGTGTAAAAAACAGACCAAAGACAGCAAAAAAAAGATAGCTGATAAAAAATACAAAAATTCCATTGATTGCAGCTAAATCTGCTTGCTTTTGGTGTCTCTGTCCCAAGCAGCGTGATAAAAGTGCATTGACACCGACACCGGTACCTACGGATATTGCAATCATCAAGTTCTGAACGGGAAAAGATAACGATACGGCGGTCAGTGCAGCTTCTCCGATTCGCGCAACAAAGATACTGTCCACAACATTATAAAGAGCCTGTACCAACATGGATAAAATCATGGGTACCGACATGGTACACAGCAATCGGTTGACCGGCATAACGCCCATCTTGTTTTCCGGGGCAGTAGTAATTTCAGACATAAAAACCTCCTTATTTATTGTTTAACGTGCTACTGAGTGTATCCTTTTCGACCGAAAATGTCAATAAAAAAATAAAACAGAAAAACAACACAGAAAGAGGTAAGAGATGGAATGTAAGACAAGTTTATATGACACGCATGTAAAATACGGAGGGAAGATCGTTCCATTTGCCGGCTATTTACTGCCGGTTCAGTATGGCACGGGGGTCATTGCAGAGCACATGGCAGTGCGTACCGGATGTGGACTGTTTGACGTCTCTCATATGGGAGAGATCACCTGCATCGGGGAAGACGCACTGAAAAACCTCAATCACCTTCTGACCAACGATTTCACCAATATGCGGGACGGTCAGGCCAGATATAGCCCAATGTGCAATCCGGATGGCGGCGTAGTGGATGACTTGATTGTCTATAAGGTGCGGGATCAGCATTATTTTATTGTCGTCAATGCTTCTAATAAAGAGAAGGATTATGCTTGGATGAAACAGCATGAGTTTGGCAGTGCAGTGTTCTTGGACATTTCTTCCAAGGTGGGTCAGATTGCCATTCAAGGACCTTTGGCACAGCAGATCCTACAGAAACTCACTGCACAGAATACGCTTCCGGTCAAATACTATACCGCCGTTTTTGATGGTCGTGTGGACGGTGTGCCTTGTGTGATATCCAAGACCGGATATACCGGAGAAGATGGCTACGAGCTTTATATGGCTGTCGAAGATGCCCCGCACTTGTGGGAAAAACTGATGGAAGCCGGAGCTGCGGAAGGATTGATTCCGTGTGGGCTGGGTGCCAGAGATACGCTGAGACTGGAAGCCGGTATGCCGCTTTATGGTCATGAGATGGATGATCAGATCTCCCCCTTGGAAACAGGACTCGGATTTGCGGTGAAACAGGACAAAGAAGAATTTATAGGCAAATCGGGAATCGAGGCCGCGGGAACGCTTACGCGGAAGCGCGTGGGTCTCAAGGTGGTAGGAAGAGGGATCATTCGGGAACATGAGAAGGTTTATGCAGGGGACAGAGGGATTGGGATCACTACATCCGGAACCCATGCTCCCTATTTGGGATATCCCATCGCAATGGCACTTTTAGAAATTGGGTATACCGAGATCGGGACTCGGGTGGAGGCAGATGTGAGAGGTCGGCGTGTTGCGGCTGAGGTAGTACCGCTTCCATTTTATAAGCGTGAGAAATAAAATAAAATAAAAAAAGAAGAAAGATGAGGAAATTGTATGAATTTTCCAAAAGAATTAAAGTATGCCAAATCCCATGAATGGGTAGAGTTTGAGAATGCAAATACCGTAAAAATCGGATTATCCGACTATGCACAGAATGAATTGGGAGATCTGGTTTTTGTGAATTTGCCGGAGGTAGGAGATGAAGTGAATGCAGGGGAACCTTTTGGCGATGTAGAATCTGTAAAAGCCGTATCCGATGTATATGCACCGTTAAGTGGTGTGGTAGTGGAAGTCAATGAGGAGCTGCTGGATATGCCGGAAATGATCAATACGGCACCTTATGAAGCCTGGATGATCAAAGTTGGATCCATCTGTGACAGTGAAGATCTGTTGGATGCAGATGGCTACGAAGCATTGACCAAAGAAGCGTAACGAAAAGCAGGAGGTGCACAGGATGGGTTCTTATGTATCCACAACGAAAAGTCAGCAAGAAGAGATGCTCAAAGAGATTGGCTACAATGATTACGAGGCATTGTTTGCCCACATTCCCAAGCAGGTTTTGTACCGTGAACTGGATATACCGGAGGGATGTTCTGAACTGGAAGTAAGCAGAAAGCTAGAGAAAATGGCAGCAAAAAATAAAGTGTTTCCTCACATATTTCGCGGGGCGGGAGCTTATCACCATTATATTCCGGCGATTGTCGCCGGTGTGACCGGAAAAGAAGATTTTGTGACAGCTTACACTCCTTATCAGGCGGAGATCAGTCAAGGCAATCTACAGGCAATCTTTGAATTTCAGACGATGCTCTGCGAATTGACCGGAATGGATGCCGCCAATGCCTCTGTTTATGATGGTGCTACGGCAGCGGCGGAAAGTGTTTTTATGTGTAAGGACAGAAAGCGGACAAAGGTGCTGGTATCGGCGGCAGCCAATCCGCAGGTTTTAGAGACGATGAAGACCTATTGTTATGGACGAAATACAGAGATCGAGATCGTGCCGGTGCGCGATGGGGCGACCGATCCGCAGAAACTGGCAGAGATGCTAGATGAAACAACTGCCTGCTTTTATCTGCAGCAGCCCAATTATTATGGAACCCTGGAAGATGCAGCAGCTCTTGGGAAACTGGTACATGGGTGTGGGGCGAGGTTCATCATGGGCTGCAATCCCATTGCCTTAGCAATCATCAAAACACCGGCGGAATGCGGGGCTGATGTTGCCGTGGGAGAGGGACAGCCGCTTGGAATGCCGCTAGGATTTGGCGGACCTTATCTGGGTTTTATGACAGCTACGAAGGAAATGATGCGAAAGCTTCCGGGAAGAATTGTGGGAGAGACCGTGGATGGCTCCGGAAAACGTGGATTTGTACTGACTTTGCAAGCCAGAGAACAGCACATTCGGAGGGAGAAAGCCAGCAGTAATATTTGCTCCAATCAGGCACTGTGCGCCTTGACGGCTTCCGTATATTTATCAGCCATGGGACCGGAGGGGATGCGGGAAGCAGCAACGCAGAGTATGTCAAAAGCACATTATTTGCAGCAGGAATTAGAAAAGGCCGGCTTGCGGGCGGTTTATCAGAAACCCTATTTTCATGAGTTTGTGACGGAGTGCCCGATTCCAAGTGCGTCATTTCTAGAGCAGTTGGAAGAGCAGGGATTTTTAGGAGGCTTTCCTTTGGAGGAAAATCGAATTCTCTGGTGCGCAACTGAGATGAATGAAAAGTCTGAGATCGATGAGCTGGTCAAGTTGGCAAGGGAGGTGTGCAGCAGATGAAACTGATTTTTGAACGAAGTGTGGAAGGACGTAGATGTACCATTCTTCCGGTATGTGATGTACCGATTGTAACTTTGGAAGAGGGGCGAAGCGAAATCTTACATTTGCCCCAAGTATCGGAGCATGAAATCAGCAGGCACTATACGCAGCTTGCCAAAGCGACGCATGGGGTCAATGACGGATTCTACCCACTGGGATCCTGTACGATGAAATACAATCCAAAAATCAACGAAGAGATGGCGGCACTGCCGGGATTTCGAAATATACATCCGCTGCAGCCGGAGGCGACGACGCAGGGATGTATGGAAGTATTAAAAACCGCAGAGCAGATATTCGGTCAGATCACCGGGATGGATGCGATGACGTTTCAGCCCGCTGCCGGTGCGCATGGAGAGTTTACCGGTTTGCTGCTCATCAAGGCTTATCATGACAGTCGAAAGGATAAAGCCAGAACCAAGATTATCGTACCGGATTCCGCACATGGAACCAATCCGGCCAGTGCGGTGATGGCAGGTTTTGATGTGATCAATATTCCTTCCAGAGCAGATGGCTGTGTGGATTTAGAAAAACTGCGGGAAGCCGTGGGAGAGGATACCGCAGGACTGATGCTGACCAATCCCAATACCGTAGGTCTGTTTGACAAAAACATCTTGGAAATCACCGGAATCATTCATGAGGCCGGTGGATTGACTTATTATGACGGTGCGAATTTGAATGCTGTAATGGGGATTGTACGACCGGGAGATATGGGATTCGACGTGATCCATTTGAATCTGCATAAGACCTTTTCCACTCCGCATGGAGGCGGCGGACCGGGAAGCGGACCGGTGGGCTGTAAGCAATTTCTTGCAGAATTTTTGCCCGGACGGCAAGTGATCGGAGACGGATCTTACCACATGAAACAGGCAGAGCATTCCATTGGTATGGTCAAAGCATTTTATGGGAATTTTCTGGTCGTCGTGAAAGCCTTGACTTATGCCTTGATGCTGGGGCGAGCGGGAATTCCGGAGGCGAGTAAAAATGCAGTCCTAAATGCCAATTATCTGCGTGTAAAATTGTCTCCCTATTATCATATGGCATACTTGGAGACTTGTATGCATGAATTCGTGATCAGTTTGGAACAGGAAAAACACGAGAGGGATGTCTCTGCGATGGATATCGCCAAGGCATTGCTGGATTACGGAATTCATCCGCCGACCATGTATTTTCCGCTGATTGTGCACGAGGCACTGATGGTAGAGCCAACCGAAACCGAATCGAAAGAAGATTTGGATGAACTCATTCGCGTATTGATCGAGATTGGAGAAACTGCCAAGCGCGATCCCGGACAGATCAAGGGTGCACCTTATACGACGCAGATTGGTCGTTTGGACGAAGTGGCAGCTGCCAGGACCCCGAGACTTCGTTATGTTTTTGAATCGTAAATTGAGTACGGTGATCAGCAGAGATACCAATCCTTACCGGAATATTGCCATGGAAGCTTATCTGCTTTTTAAGGTTCAGCCGGGAGAATGTATTCTATATTTATGGCAGAATCGCCGTACGGTAGTCATTGGAAGAAATCAGAATGCTTGGAAAGAATGTAAGATCCGGGAACTCGAGCGGGATGGAGGGGATGTCGCACGCCGCTTATCCGGCGGAGGTGCGGTGTTCCATGATTTGGGCAATTTGAATTTCACATTTCTGGTTCGCAAAGAAGATTACGATATCGATCGGCAATCCGAGGTGATTTTGCGGGCACTTTTAAAATATCACATTCATGCAGAGCGCACAGGACGCAATGACATGGTAGTGGATGGCAAGAAATTCTCCGGCAATGCTTTTTATCAGACCGGGGATTTCTGTTATCATCATGGCACGCTTTTAATTGATGTAGATCGAGAGAATATGACTCGGTATTTACAGGTATCACAAGAAAAGCTGAAATCCAAAGGGGTGGATTCGGTACGCAGCCGAGTGACTAATTTGCTTCCCTATGCACCGGAGATCACGATTGCGGGGATGCAGGAAGCACTTATTTGGGCGGCGGAGCAGGTTTATGAGAGTCCGTCGGAACCCCTAGAAGAATCTAGACTGGATGAGGGAGAAATCCGGAGATTGGAACAGCATTTTGCTTCCGATGAGTGGAAGTATGGCAGAAAAATTCCCTTTCAAAAACGCATGGAAAAACGTTATCCATGGGGAGAAGCAGAAGTTTTGATGGAGGTTTGTGCAGGCAGGATCCAAAGCATAAGGGTCTATTCGGATGCATTGGATGTGGATCTGATCCGCCGCTTGGAAGAAAAACTGCCCGGTTGTTTTTATCGGGCGGAGGTCTTTGCAGCTGCGATTGCAGCGATACCGGCAGAGTCGGAGTTGCAGGAACAGATGAAGCGGGATATCACTGCCTTGATCTGGGATTTCATATAAAGGAGGCATTTATGGCAGAGTGTTATGATCTGATTGTAATCGGAGCCGGTCCCGGAGGCTATCCGGCAGCACTCAAGGCGGCATCCTTGGGGAAGCGGGTAGCCGTTGTGGAAAGTCGGGAATTGGGCGGAACTTGTTTAAATCGCGGCTGTATTCCCACCAAGACTTTATTACATACCACGTCATTGTTTCGGGAAGTGACGCATGGAGAGATGGTGGGACTGGAGGTTCATGGAGCAGCAGTTCATGCAGAATCACTGAAAATGAGAAAGCAGCAAGTGGTGGAAACCTTAAGAAGTGGAATTGAAAAACAGTTTATCAAAAACAAGATTGATCTTTACTATGGGATCGGTTCGGTGACCGGAGCGCACGAGGTTTTGGTTTCCGGAACCGAACCGGTGCGTTTAGAGGGGCACTATATCTTGATTGCAACCGGATCTAGGCCGTCCATACCTCCGATTCCGGGAGCGGATCTGCCCGGAGTGGTAGACAGTGATCAATTATTAGAAGAGGTGGATCTGGGTTGTAAGCAGCTGATCATCATCGGCGGAGGTGTCATCGGTATGGAGTTTGCCCAGATCTACAGCGATTTGGGATGTCAGGTGACGGTGTTGGAAGCCATGGATCGCATTCTTCCCAATATGGAAAAAGAGCTCGCTCAAAATCTAAAAATGATTTTAAAAAAACGTGGAGTAGAGATCCATACCGGTGCGAAGGTGCAAGCGATTCGCTGCGCGGAATCCAAACTTCTCTGTGTCTATGAAGAAAAGGGTGTGGAAGCCGGTGCAAGCGGAGAAAAGATCCTGATTGCTACGGGAAGAAAACCCAATACGGAAAACTTGTTTGCAGAAGGTCAAGCCGAAGCGGTCGGATTAGCCCATGGTTATATTCCGGTAGATGATCATTTTCTTACGAGAATTCCCGATATCTATGCAATCGGTGATGTGATTGGCGGCATTCAGCTGGCGCATGTGGCAACCGCAGAAGGAATCTGCGCAGTGGAGGATATGTTCCACTTGGGACGCACTTTTGACATGAGTGTGGTGCCAAGCTGCGTGTATACGAACCCGGAGATTGCAACAGTGGGAGATACAGAAGAAAGCGCCAAAGAAAAAGGACTGGAAACCAGAACCGGGAAGTATCTTATGTCCGTCAATGGCAAATCCTTTTTGTCTGCACAGGAACGTGGGTTTGTGAAGCTTGTAGCAGAAGCCGAAGGCGGCAGGATCATCGGCGCTCAGCTCATGTGTGCCAGAGCCACCGATCTGATTGCAGAACTGGAATTGGCAATTCAAAAGAAGATGAGTGCACAGGATCTTGCAACCATCATTATGCCCCATCCGACTTTCTGTGAGGGAATCCGCGAAGCAGCAGAAGCGATCTTAGAAAAAGAGTATGAAAAACGATGAGAATGTGATATACTTTTAGACAAACTTTGGAAGAGAAAGGCGGGGATTTGATATGAATATTCGAGAATCTGCAGAACAGTGGGAAGAAGATTATCTAAGTCCTTATGCGGCTCTTAGTAAGAATACTTTGGGGCGTGATATTCCGGAAGAACTCTGTGATATCCGACCTGAATACCAGAGAGACCGCGATCGGATTCTACATTGCAAGTCCTTTCGCCGGTTAAAGCATAAGACTCAGGTGTTTTTGGCTCCGGAAGGTGACCATTATCGGACACGTCTGACTCACACGTTGGAGGTGTCCCAGATTGCCAGAACGATTGCCAAAGCCCTGCGCCTAAACGAAGATCTGACGGAAGCAATTGCACTGGGTCACGATTTGGGACATACCCCTTTTGGTCATTCCGGGGAAACCATTTTGAATCAGATCTGTGAAGAAGGGTTTGCCCATTATCAGCAGAGCATTCGCGTAGTAGAAGAACTCGAGAAAGAAGGACGCGGATTGAATTTGACAAAAGAAGTACGGGACGGCATCTTAAATCATCGGACTTCCGGTCATCCGTCTACGCTGGAAGGCTGTGTGGTTCGCTTTTCGGATAAGATTGCTTATATTAATCACGATATTGATGATGCAATCCGTGCCAAGATCTTCGTAGAGCAAGATTTACCCTCGGAATATACCGACATATTGGGACACAGTGTCCGAGAACGTTTGAATACGATGATTCATGATATTATTGAAAACAGTTTAAATAAGCCGGAGATCCTCATGTCACCGGGGATGGAAGAAGCCATGCGGGGACTGCGTTCCTGGATGTTTGAACATGTATACAGAAGCGATATTCCCAAGGCAGAAGAGGGGAAGGCACAGCAGCTGATTGTGGCTTTGTATCATTATTATTTGGAACACCCGGAGCAGCTCCCGGAGGAATATCGCCGGATGATGGAGATCAAAAAGGAAAAAAAAGAACGGGTGGTTTGCGATTACATTGCCGGTATGAGTGATAGCTATGCGATTGATCAGTTTGAAGAGTTGTTTGTACCCAAGGCATGGAAAGCCTTGTAAGCAGAGCAGAGAAGAGAAAAGAAGGAGGACTTCATGTATTATCCAGAAGATACCATAGAAGAAGTGCGGATGAAGAATGACATTGTGGATGTAATTTCCGGATACGTGAAGCTTCAAAAGAAAGGAAGCAGCTATTTTGGACTGTGCCCATTCCACAACGAGAAATCTCCCTCATTTTCTGTTTCGCCCGGCAAGCAGATGTATTATTGTTTTGGGTGCGGTGCGGGGGGCAATGTGCTTACTTTTGTCATGGAGTATGAAAATTATTCGTTTGGAGAAGCACTCAAGATGCTTGCAGATCGTGCCGGACTCACCTTGCCGGAAATGGAATATTCCAAGGAAGCCAGAGCACAGGCGGATCTGCGGATGACGCTTTTAGAGATCAATAAGCTGGCAGCCAATTATTTTTATGCTCAGCTGGGACAACCACAGGGACAGCTCGGTCATGATTATCTAAAAAAACGATTGCTCAGAGATGAGACGATCCGCCGGTTTGGACTTGGATTTGCCAATAAAACAGGCGATGATCTCTATCTCTATTTAAAGAAGAAAGGGTATGACGATACCATACTCAAAGAGACCGGATTGGTTACAATCGAAGAACGCGGAACGCATGATAAATTCTGGAATCGTGTGATGTTTCCGATTCTGGATGTGAATAACCGGGTGATTGGATTTGGAGGCCGCGTGATGGGAGATGGAACTCCCAAATACCTGAATTCGCCGGAGACGAAGCTTTTCGATAAAAGCAGGAATCTCTATGGACTCAATTATGCCAGAACCTCCAGAGAAAAACAGCTATTGATTTGCGAGGGCTATATGGATGTGATTGCTCTTCATCAGGCGGGTTTTACCAATGCAGTAGCATCTTTGGGGACGGCATTTACCACACAGCAGGCGGCTCTGCTAAAACGTTATACTGATCAGGTGATCCTGACCTATGACAGCGATGGAGCCGGTGTGAAAGCCGCGCTTCGGGCGATTCCGATTCTGAAAGAAGTGGGAATTTCCATCAAGGTACTCCATATGGAACCCTATAAAGATCCCGATGACTTTATAAAGCATTTGGGAGCAGAAGCTTTTCGGGAGAGAATTGAACAGGCCAGAAATAGCTTTTTGTTTGAAATTGATATTTGCAGGAAGAATTACAATATGGAGGATCCGGAGCAGAAGACCCGTTTCTACAATGAGGTTGCGCACAAATTATTGGAATTTCCGGAGGCATTGGAGCGAGATAACTATCTGCAGGCAGTTTCACGGGAGTATTTTATCAATTATCAGGATTTAAAGCAGTTGGTACATAATCTCGGAAGCAAGTTAGGCACTTCGGCAGAAAAACAGACCGCCTCTGCTCCTCGTGCAGCAGTCAGGCGCAAAGAGAAGGAAGATGGAAATCGCCGTTCCCAGCGACTGCTTTTGACATGGCTGATTGAAACTCCTACCCTCTTTGAGAAGGTGAAGGGAAT
>JAVXIV010000002.1:19083-25193 GCA_036785645.1 Hungatella sp. | reverse complement strand
GAGATGAAACGGTTAATTTGTTATGCCGATATCATTACCCCCAATATGACGGAAGCCTGTATTTTGGCGGATCGAACCTATCAGGAAGAGAAGTGGAAGATCCGACAGATTCGGGAACTGGCAGAGCGCTTAAGCGAGATGGGACCGAAGAAGGTTGTGATCACCGGGATTCCCCAGGGAGAATATATTGCAAATTATTGTTACGAAAAGGAGGGGGAGGCGAAGCTGCTGCGAACCTTGAAGGTAGGAACTCAGCGCTGCGGAACCGGTGATATCTTTGCATCGATCATCACCGCAGATGCGGTGAATGGCGTGCCGTTTCAAGCGTCGGTCAGAAAGGCATCTAATTTCATCAAACGATGTATTCAAAAATCGATCGAACTGGAGATTCCGGTGACGGATGGTGTATGTTTTGAAGAAATACTGCGAACGCTGCGATGAGAGTGAGGCATGATCTATGAAGTATTGGATCCGTTTTGAGACAACGCTGGGTGTGCTGCAGGTTGTGGAAGAAAATCGGTGCGTGACAGAAGTGTGTTTTGCAGAGGAAGATGCGAGCGAAGCTGCAAAGTGGGAAGTCAGGTCGGGTGAAGCCAAGCCGTGGGAAGCCGCGTCGTGGAAAGCCAAGTCGGGTGTGCTTCCGTCATCGCTAGAATCAGGCGGTTGCCGTAGGGATACACCCCTGCTTTTGAAAGCCAGAAAGCAGCTGCAAGAATATGACATAGGAGAGAGGCGGCACTTTGATCTGCCTCTTTTACCGGCGGGAACCGAATTTCAGAAGCAGGTCTGGGATGCCCTCTGCAGCATTCCCTACGGAGAAACCAGAAGCTACAAAGAAATTGCCGAGCAGGTGGGGAATCCCCGTGGGTGCCGCGCGGTAGGCATGGCCAATCATCATAATCCGATTGCCATTGTCATTCCGTGCCATCGTGTCATGGGTGCAGATGGTTCTCTCACCGGATATGCAGGTGGGCTGGATCGGAAGAGGCAGCTGTTGGAATTGGAAAGGTCGCATCGCTGAAAGAAAATTTACCGGGAGGACAGTTTGTGAAGGGTTTAGGAAAATATATGAAGCGGTATTGGTATCTCTATGTGATTGCCATCCTCGCTATGATATTCAGTGTTTTACTGGATGCTGCTTCGCCTCAGATTACAAAACGCATCATTGATGATGTCATCGTGGGCGGACAGATTAAGATCTTGATGAATTTGCTATTGGGATTGCTTGGAATTGGTTTGGGAAGAGGAATCTTTCAATATGTGAAAGAGTTTATCTTTGACTATTCGGCTTCCGGCATCGGAAGTCAGCTGCGCAAAGACCTATTTTCTCATATTCAAAGTCTTTCCATGGGATATTTCGACAAGCATAATACGGGAGAACTGATGTCCCGCGTGAAGGATGACGTAGACCGCGTATGGAATGCGATGGGATTTGTAGGAATGCTGATTCTGGAATGTTCCATTCATACGATTGTCATTTTGAGTTGTATGTTTCGCATCAGTCCGCTGCTGACGCTGATTCCATTGGCGGTGATGCCGCTCATTGCCTACTATGCCCTGCGCATGGAGAAAGGTCTTGGATCGGTTTATGATAAGATCAGTGAAGAGACGGCGCAGCTTAATACCGTGGCACAGGAGAATTTGGCCGGTGTGCGGACGGTGAAGGCATTTGCCAGAGAAGACTATGAGATTGAGAAATTTAAGAAGCACAATCACCGTTTTTACGAGTTAAATATGGATCAGGCCAAGCTGCTGGTCCGCTATCAGCCGAATATCTCTTTTGTAGGAAAACTGCTGTTGATGGCAGTGATTGTTGTAGGTGGAATTTTGGTCATTCAAGACTATATTACCATCGGGGAGTTGGGCGCATTTTCAGAATATGCCAACAATATCATCTGGCCTATGGAGATGGTGGGATGGCTGAGCAATGATTTTGCGGCGGCGGTAGCTTCGAATCAGAAGATTCATGCAATTATGGCGGAGCAGCCGGAGATGAAAGATCCGGAGAATCCGGTCATTCCAACGGCGATAGAAGGTGATTTGGCATTTCATGGGGTGGATTTTGATTTATATGGCACGAGAATTCTGACAGATATCAGTTTTGATTTAAAGAGAGGGAAAACTCTGGGCATTATGGGGATGACCGGATCCGGTAAAAGCTCCATTGTCAATTTGATTCAGCGCTTCTATGATGTGACCGGAGGTGAGATTTTATTTAATCAAGTCAATATTAAGGAACTTCCCTTAGCACTGTTGCGAGGTGAGATTTCGGTGGTGATGCAGGATGTGTTCTTGTTTTCGGACAGCATTACCGAGAATATCAAAACCGGCAAGAAAGAGAATACACCGTTTGAATGTGTGCGTCACGCTGCATCTTGTGCGGAGGCACAAGAATTTATTGCAGACTTGAGCGAGCAGTATGATACCGTCATCGGAGAACGTGGGGTGGGGCTTTCGGGTGGTCAGAAGCAGAGAATCAGCATCGCCAGAGCCATTGCCAAGGAGACACCCATCCTCATTTTAGATGATGCGACATCGGCTCTGGATATGGAGACGGAGAAAGAGATTCAAGAAAAACTGATGGGACTGAAAGAGTGTTCCAAAATCATCATCGGTCACCGCATTTCCGCAGTGCGTCATGCAGATGAAATTCTCATGTTACAGGAGGGCAGAATTGTAGAAAGAGGTACGCATGAAACCTTGATGGCACAAAGGGGGGAATATTATCAAACCTATGTGGTACAGTACGGAGAGGAGGGGACGGCATGTCGGTAAATTCCAGCAGAGAAGATGAGATACAAAAAGAAGTGTTGAAAAAAGACACCTTGATTCGTTTGTACCGCTATCTTTTGGATTACAAAAAGGAGATTGCGGTGGTATTGCTGATCATGTCCGGAACGATCGCAATCAGCATGTCGATACCGATTATGATGGAACTGGCGATTGATACCTATGTGGCCACTCGGGATATCCGGGGGTTATTGAGTCTGGGGGTCTTTGCAATCGGACTCTTTCTCCTGTTTCTGATCGGAACCAAGATCCGTATGTACATGATGTCGGGAATTGCCAACAAGGTATTGGTTCATATTCGCGAGGAACTCTATGAACATATTCAAACGTTGAGTTTTCATTTCTTTGACAGCCGGCCGACCGGCAAAGTACTGGCGCGTATCATAGGTGATGTCAACTCGTTGAAGGATGTGCTTTCAGACAGTGTGACTCAGTTGATTCCGGATATGCTGACGGTTATTTGTGTGGCAGTCATCATGTTGATCAAGAATTATAAATTAGCCATGGCAGCGCTGATTACACTGCCGATTTTGGCGATCGGAATGTTTCTGATTGAGACAACCGCTCATAAATTGTGGCAGATTTACAGAAAAAAAACCTCCAATTTGAATGCCTACGTCCATGAAGATCTGTCGGGAATTCGAATTATACAGAGCTTTGCAGCAGAGCCGGAGACGACTGAAGAATTCCGGAAACTGGCAGATGCGCATCGTGGGGCATTTGTCAATGCGGTAGTCGTAGCGGATGGATTTGGTCCGGTGGTAGAGATCACCTGGGGACTGGGCGGATTTCTGTTGTATTTTATTGGAATTAAAATCATTGGAGTGGGGGAGATCGGGATCGGAACGTTTCTGGCATTTTCTACCTATATTGCCATGTTTTGGAGCCCGATTCGCAATCTTGCCAATTTCTATAATAAATTGATTACCAATATCTCGGGAGCCGAACGTATCTTTGATATCTTAGATACCCAAGCAGAAATTGTAGACCGGGACGGTGTTGTGGAATTGCCGGATATTCGTGGAGAAGTAAAATTTGGGCATGTCTCTTTTGCCTATAGTGATGAGCCGGAGAAGATGGTTCTGGAGGATGTCAGCTTCACGATTCAACCGGGGGAGACGATTGCTTTGGTTGGACCTACAGGAGCCGGAAAGACGACGATTGTCAATTTAATCAGTCGTTTTTATGAGGCAACTGCAGGGGAGATCTACGTAGATGGCTATTCTCTAAAAGACGTGAGCATGAAGAGTCTAAGGCAGCAGATGGGAGTTATGACACAGGATAATTTCTTGTTTTCGGGAACGATACGCGATAATATCAAATATGGCCGTTTGGGGGCTACCGATGAGGAGATGATTGCCGCGGCAAAAGCAGTCAAGGCCCATGAGTTTATCATGAAACTGGACGATGGATATGACACCGTGATCAGTGAACGGGGAGCCAGAATCTCCATCGGTCAGCGTCAGCTTTTGGCATTTGCCAGAACGATGATATCAAAGCCCCGCATTCTCATTTTGGATGAAGCCACATCCAGCATTGATACGCATACAGAACTCTTGGTGCAGAAGGGAATCGAGGAGCTGCTAACGGGCAGAACCTCCTTTGTCATCGCCCATCGTCTCTCTACGATTCGAAAAGCCGATCGTATCTTTGTGATTGATCAGGGAAATATCATGGAAGCAGGAAGTCATGAGGAACTTATGGTACGCAAGGGTGCTTATTATAATTTGTATCAAAGCCAATTTGCCTAGAGGATAGCACAATTCAGAAGAATATGCCCCCTCTGAACAGTTAGCATTTATGATACAAATAATTCGTTGTTTTTTCTTTCACTGCATGCTTTTTTCATCTTCTGTGATGCCACGAAAAGCATTGCTTTATGAAGTCCACGCGCGTTCTGTGGACATATTGAAACGCATCTCATGCAGGAAATACATTTGCTCTGATCGGTTAGCGTGGGATGATCCTTTGAAATTGCACCAACAGGACATTGCGCAGAACATTGACCACAGCTCCTGCATTTTTCATTTGCCTGAGGTTTCAATGGAAGACCGCCATATTCCCGATATGGTTGCTTTCCGGGGACTTGCAATTCTTCATTGCCCGTTTGCTTACGCAAAGCAACTTTGATATCCTGTGCAAATTCATGCAGATCCTGCTCATCTTTTGCATCGGGTCTTCCTGCTCCAAACTGATGCATAATGGAGTGCTCTGCAACGGCAGCAATGGCGCTAACTACTTGAAAATTACAATCGGTAAGCTCATTTTTGAGCTCCAAAAGAGTGTCGTCGTATGCGCGATTGCCATAAACTACAACGATGATAGCAATCGCACCATTCCCATTTATTTGGCGAAGTCTCTCCAATGCAGCTTGTGGTACTCTGCCGCCATAAGAAGGAACTCCAATCAAACATAGATCCTCTTTTTTTAGAAGCAAATTATGGTAATTTTCATTATTTTTTGTAAGGTCAATCCTCTTTTCCGTTTGAAAATCTTTTTCAAGTAGTTTCATTACTTTTTCTGTGCCGCCTGTTGGGCTGAAAATCATAGAATATACACTCATATTTTGTCCTTTCCATAGGTCATCATTTTTTATATGGACTATTATAGTGCGAATGGTAGTGAAAAACAATACCGGTGCAAAAAGAAGCGCCGAAAGGCAGCAGAGGGGAGTTGTGACACAGGATAATTTCTTGGTTTCGGGAAGGATAATAGACTTGAAATTCTCTTTGACTTCCCTTATACTTAGGGTAAGGACAGGATATATTTTATCAATGGCTTGTGTCATTTCCGGATCAGGAGGAGTTATGGCACAAAAGAAACCATTCAAAGATTTAGATTTAAGTAATGCATTTTTATTTGCGGCGGCTTTAGAAGATGAAGAAACCTGTAGGTTGGTTCTGGAGGTGATTCTTGGAGAACCAATCAGATCAATAAAAGTAAAGTCCGAGCGTAGTGTTCTCTTTAGTTCGGATTTTAGATGTATTTATCTGCACATTTGATCCATTCGATTTTGGAAAGTATCAATATACATTTGAAGAATCTTGCAAAGAGGTCAATCTGGTTCTGGGAGATGGAACTCGTAAGATTTTTCTAAATACAAAAGGGAAGTATGCCGAAGACGTACCGGATGTACTGCTGCATTTCCTAAAATATGTGGAGAATTCGACAGATCAATATGTGGCGCAGGTGGAAGATGCTATGCTAAAAAAGTTGCATACTAAGGTAAAAGACCTGAAAGGCAGCCGAAAATTGGAGGAAAAGTATATGCAGTTTGAGGAATTGTTGAAACGAGAACATTCAGAAGGACTTGCAGAAGG
>JAVXIV010000002.1:4636-18983 GCA_036785645.1 Hungatella sp. | reverse complement strand
GGGGTTACAGAAGGAAATCAGCAGATGCTAAACCTAATTTGTTCCATGATTGCAAATGGCAGGGCCGCAGATGTTCCGCGCTTAAGGGAAGATGCCATGTTTCGGGAAGAGATGATTGCAAGGTATCAAAAATTATAATCATTCTAATAACGGTGCCATTCCGGCACCGAATCTTTTTATCCTTTAAACATTCCAAGACCATTCAAATATGATAGAATGCGGATGGCGCAATCCAGAGAAATATATCCTGTTCGATCAAATGATTCATCTAGGCTAGTCATGATGCCATCAATCTGATACAATGCTAGGTATGAGAAATATTGTGGAGGAAAAATATATGATACCGGACGCAGAAGTGAAACTAACACAGATGTCAAAGACCGCAGGCTGTGCGGCGAAGATCGGACCGGGCACGCTGTCAAAGATTTTGGAGAGTCTGCCCAAATTTGAAGATCCCAATTTACTGGTGGGGATTGAAACCTCCGATGATGGAGCGATTTATAAAGTATCCGATGAGGTGGCCTTGATTCAAACCTTGGATTTTTTCACCCCGGTGGTGGATGACCCTTATACATTTGGGCAGGTAGCCGCCGCCAATGCGCTGAGCGATATCTATGCCATGGGAGGAGAACCGAAGATAGCCTTGAATATCGTGGCATGGCCCAACTGTGTGAATCCTCAATTTTTGGGAGAGATTTTGCGTGGCGGCGCAGATAAGGTAAAGGAAGCCGGGGCAGTACTGGCCGGGGGACACTCGATTCAAGATGATGAGCCTAAGTATGGTCTCAGTGTGACCGGATTTGTGCATCCGGATAAAGTGTTTAAAAATTGCGGTGCAAGACCCGGCGATGTTCTGTTATTGACCAAGCCACTTGGAACAGGGATTGTGAATACGGCTGTGAAAGCGGAAATGGCATCTCCGGAAGCACAGGCTGAGGTGATTCGTGTGATGACAACTTTAAATCAGAAAGCAAAACGTGTGATTGAACAATATGATGTGCATAGCTGCACGGATGTAACCGGTTTTGGCTTGGCGGGACACAGCATGGAGATGGCGGAAGGAAGCGGAGTGACGATTCAGATTCACATGGACCGTCTTCCGATTCAAGCGGCGGCGCCGGAGTATGCCCGCATGGGTTTGGTGCCTGCCGGTGCTTATCGAAATCGAAGCTATATTGAGGACAAGCTTTCTGTAGGCGATGCGGAGGAATATATGGTGGATATTTTTTGCGATCCACAGACTTCGGGAGGACTTTTAGTCAGTGTGACTCCGGAGGATGCAGAGCAAATCCTGAAAAAATTTGAAACGGCAGGGATGACAACTGCTTACGGAATCATTGGTGAAGTCGTAGAGCAGGGAGAGGTATCGGTGAGGTTACTGAGATGATTTATCTGGATAATGCAGCTACTACAATTCAAAAACCGGAGGTTGTGGTGGAAGCTGTAGCGAGTGCGATGCGTCACATGGGCAATGCAGGCAGGGGAGCTCACGAGGTCTCTTTGGATTCTTCGCGCTTAATTTATGATACCAGACAACAGCTGGCGAAACTCTTTGGCTTGGAAGACCCGACCGGAGTTGCCTTTACAGCGAATTCGACAGCGGGTTTAAATATTGCGATTCAAGGGATTCTGAATCCGGGAGATCACGTGATTTCGACGGCGATGGAACATAATTCGGTACTGCGTCCGCTGTATCGTATGCAGGAGCAGGGTATAGAACTGACGATTCTTCCGGTAGACCGTCTGGGTAATCTCTGCTATGAAGATATGGAACGAGAGATACGGAGCACAACCAAAGCGATTGTCTGTACCCATGCCTCCAATTTGACCGGGAATCTGATTGATTTAAAACGGGTTGGGAAGATTGCGGCGGCACATGGGGTGCTGCTGATCGTGGATGCGTCGCAAAGTGCGGGTGTGTTTGAGATCAATATGAGTGAGATGGGGATCGATGTGCTGTGCTTTACCGGTCATAAGAGCTTGCTTGGACCGCAGGGAATCGGAGGAATATGTGTCAAAAAGGGTGTTGAGATCCGGCCGCTTTTCGTTGGCGGGAGCGGTGTTCACAGTTATCAAAAAAACCATCCTGCACGGATGCCCACTGCTTTGGAGGCAGGAACATTGAATGGACATGGGATTGCAGGTCTGCATGCTGCACGTGCATATCGGGAGGAGATTGGCATCGGAAAGATGCGGGAACGGGAACTCGCATTGATGCAATACTTCTATGAAGAAATCAAGGATATTCCAAATGTGACGGTCTATGGAGATTTTACGGTGAAGATGAGAGCACCGATTGTAACACTCAATATAGGAGATTATGACTCCGGAGAAGTGGCAGATGAACTGGCGCTTACCTACGGAATTATGACTCGTGCAGGGGCACATTGTGCACCGCTTTTGCATGAAGCATTGGGAACCAAAGAACAAGGGGCAGTACGCTTTAGCTTTGCTTACAGCAATACGGAAGCAGAGGTGGAGGAAGCGATCCGTGCGATAAGAGAACTTGCACAAGATTCGGGAAGAAGCGGTCCATCCAAAGCTGCCGGGAATATACAATAGGGGTATCACATACGATGAGAATAAAAGAAGAGCGCTTGGTGATTACGTTTCATACAACGACGGAAGCTATGGCTGCGGAGCAGGCATTTCGTCTGGCGGGCATACCCGGCAGGCTGATTCCGGTGCCAAGACAGATCTCGGCGGGTTGCGGTCTGGCCTGGAGTGCGCCGGCGGAGTATGGAGAAATTGTCCAAAGTTATTTAGAGCAGCAGAAATTGACATGGGAAGAGATGGGGATCTATCTGTGCTAACTTGATGTGGTTTTCAAAAAATTCTCGAAGCTTTTTTGTAACGCTGCTTGATCTTTTTCCGCCTCCTGTATAGGACCGGTAATTATTTGACCAACCGGAATCCCTACAAATGAATTTGCTCCACCGGACACTGATACAAGCTTTTCTTCTGCCAATTCATTGGCAGTTGCATCTGCTTCGGCTTTTGCGCGCCCTGCATTGGCGAATTGCTGCTTAGCTTCTCTGAGAGCATCACTTTCAGAGGAACCCAATGTGCTTTCAGTGTATCCGCTACCGCCCACTATGCCGTCCGGTTTTGCATCGGCAAGTTCACCGCTCTCTCTTTTTTCTGCAATGGCTGCCAGCACCTTTTTGGCGACTGTTTCGTCTTTTAGTAGTAGTTCCGGTAAGGATTTTACAGATTCATTCATTGCAATTCTCCTCCTCTAAATTGTTTGTGATAGATGCTAGTTTCAAAAAGTATTCATAGTTTTTCGTTCCTGCTGATTTGCTCACCTCACGCAATGTAGTTTTTCTTCTATTATAAAGTATTTTTTGTATTTTTGCCATTAGAATTTACTATAATTGATTATGCCACTTACGCAAAGGTAACTGTTAAATTGATTTTCGAAATTGATTTTAAATTTTGCTTTTACTTGACAATTATTACTAAAATATGGTATCATTAGGTTAATAAAATATGCAACATGCTGTAAAACTTATATATGCTCATAATCTCGGTTGAGCGTCTCTACCAACTACCGTAATAGTTGTCTATAAGTTTTCCCGAAGATTAGTGATGAAGAATACTAGGGGGGACTTTTGTAGACCGGTAGTTTTTTTTGTATTTTGGGATTTGCAAATGCCCCACAGATATAAAAGGAGGACGTTATGGAGAAGCAATTTGTGTTAAAAGGAAACCTATGCTATAGCACAGAACCTACGATGCTGCAGATCGTAGAACAGGGTTATTTAGTTTGTGAAGATGGCAAGTCATTGGGTATTTATCCGGAGCTTCCGGAGGAGTTTGCAGAATTGCCGTTGGAAGATTATGGAGATCAGCTCATCCTTCCGGGACTGGTAGATCTGCATGTTCATGCACCGCAGTATGCCTTTCGGGGACTGGGCATGGATTTGGAACTGCTGGACTGGCTCAATACACACACCTTTCCGGAAGAAGCAAAGTATCGGGATTTGGACTATGCTCGGAAAGCATATGGGATTTTTGCAGAGCAGATGAAACAAAGTGCAACCACGAGAGCTTGTATTTTTGCAACTATTCATAACTCCGCAACCAAGATCCTGATGGATCAGATGGAAGAAAGCGGACTTGTGACTATGATCGGCAAGGTCAACATGGATCGCAATTCACCGGAATATCTGGTGGAAGCAAGTGCTGAACAATCGGCAGCGGATACCGTAACATGGTTAGAAGAGATGGCAGGCAAGTATGAACGCGTTATGCCAATCTTGACCCCTCGTTTTATTCCTTCTTGTTCCGACGATTTGATGAAACGATTAAAGAAGATTCAATTACAATATCATCTTCCGGTTCAGTCTCATTTGTCAGAGAATCCGGGAGAGATCAGCTGGGTGCAGGAATTATGCCCGGGGGCTGAATTTTATGGAGATGCTTATGACCGGTTTGGTCTCTTTGGAGGAGACTGCAAGACGGTGATGGCACATTGTGTGTATTCCGGAGAAGAAGAACAGCGGAGACTGAAAGAACGCGGAGTTTTTGTGGCACACTGTCCGCAATCCAATACGAACCTATCGTCTGGAATCGCACCCATCCGCCGCTATTTGGAGGAGGGAATCTCTGTTGGACTGGGAAGTGATGTAGCAGGTGGATCAAGTGAATCTATCTTCCGTGCAATGTCTGATGCCATTCAGGTATCTAAATTATATTGGAGATTGATCGATCAAAACGAGAAACCTTTGACGGTGGAGGAAGCATTTTTCCTTGCTACGAAAGGAGGCGGAGCGTTCTTTGGAAAAGTGGGAAGCTTTGAACCCGGATATGAGTTGGATGTAGTGGTCATGGATGACAGTGGGATCAGACACCCGCAGTCGCTGAGTGTAAAGGAACGTTTAGAGAGACTGATTTATCTCTCACAAGAGTGCCATATGAAGGCTAAATATGTGGCAGGCAGGAAGGTTCTCTGATAGAACCACTCATTTCAATAGAAAGAATTCGGAAGGGGAGATCGGATTCTTTGTATAAATAGCACATAATTATGAAGGAGGAAGCAAAGATGGGAAGTAAAGATGGGGGAGTTTTTGAGAAATGGTTTCATTTGAAAGAAAACCACACAGATATCAAGACAGAGGTGGTGGCAGGTATTACCACATTTATGACTATGGCCTATATTTTGGCAGTCAATCCTAGTATTTTGAGCGCAACCGGTATGGATGCGGGAGCTGTTTTTACGGCAACGGCATTGGCAGCACTGGTAGCCACCCTGATGATGGCGGCATTTGCAAACTATCCGTTTGTACTGGCACCGGGTATGGGACTGAATGCATACTTCGCGTATACGGTAGTATTGCAGATGGGTTATACTTGGGAGATGGCATTGGCAGCCGTATTTATCGAAGGCTTGATCTTCTTGGCACTGTCACTGACCAGTGTACGAGAAGCAATCTTTAACTCGATTCCGATGAATTTAAAACATGCGGTATCCGTAGGTATTGGTTTATTTATTGCATTTATCGGTCTTCAGAATGCGAAGCTTGTAGTAGATGGTCCGACTTTGGTATCTGTATTTTCCTTTAAGGGTGCCCTGATAGATGGTTCGTTCAATTCCGTGGGTATTACCGTATTGCTGGCAATCATTGGCATTTTAGTTACCGGAATCTTGGTAGTTAAGAATGTCAAGGGCAATATTTTATGGGGAATTTTATTTACCTGGTTTTTAGGCATGATTTGTCAGGCAACCGGTCTTTATGTTCCGAACCCGGAAATTGGTATGTTTAGTGTATTCCCGGATTTCTCCGGTGGTTTTGGAATCAAGAGTATGGCACCGACTTTTATGCACATGGATTTCAGCAGAGTTTTCTCTCTGGACTTCTTGGTCGTTATGTTTGCATTCCTGTTTGTAGATTTGTTTGATACCTTAGGGACTTTGATCGGTGTTGCTTCCAAAGCAGATATGCTTGATAAAGATGGCAAGTTACCTAGAATCAAAGGTGCGTTACTCTCTGATGCGATTGGTACTTCTGTAGGTGCAATGTTTGGTACTTCTACAACGACAACCTTCGTTGAGAGTGCAGCAGGTGTAGCAGAAGGCGGAAGAACCGGTTTGACAGCAGTGACGGCAGCTCTCTTGTTTGGCTTGTCTTTGTTCTTAGCACCGATTTTCTTGGCAATTCCGGCTTTTGCAACCGCTCCGGCACTGATTATTGTTGGTTTCTTGATGCTGACATCCATTACCAAGATCGATTTTGTAGATTTTACCGAGACAATTCCGGCTTACATATGTATGATTGCTATGCCTTTCATGTACAGTATTTCCGAAGGTATCTCTATGGGAATCATTTCTTATGTGGTTATCAACCTAGTAACCGGTAAAGCAAAAGAGAAGAAGATTAGCGGGCTCATGTATGTGCTGGCGGTATTGTTTGTACTAAAATATGTTCTGATTTAAGAAGATAACTGTGTTTATGTAACTCCAATACTCTCGGAATCCGACACATGGGTTTCGGGAGTATTGTAATCTGAAAAATGAATGGAGGTAATAGTATGGGAGTTGGTAAAAGCATCACGCGTGTAGATGCATGCGAGAAAGTAACCGGCTCTGCCAAGTATGTGGCAGATTTAGCACCCAAGGGCCTGCTCGTAGCCAAAGTGGTGAGAAGTACAATTGCCAATGGGGTAGTCAAGAGTTTTGATTTAGAAGAAGCATTAAAAGTACCGGGGGTAGTTAAGATTGTGACTTGTTTTGATGCACCGGATATTCAATTTCCAACTCCGGGGCATCCCTGGTCTGTGGAAACCGCGCACCAGGATCTGGCAGATCGCAAACTTCTAAATACTCGGGTACGTGTCTATGCGGATGATATTGCTGCAGTTATTGCAGAAGACGAAATTGCAGCCAATCGCGCAGTGCGTCTGATTAAAGTAGATTATGAAGAATACGAGCCGGTACTGACCGTAGAAGCGGCATTGTCGGAAGGTGCATCACAGCTTCATGAAGAGAAACCCGGTAATTTGATTGCTCACTCCAGCTTTAAACTCGGTGATGTCACTTATGAAGAGGCATTACACGAGGATGGCTTGGTTGAAATTCACAAAGACTATCAGACGCAAAGTGTACAGCACTGTCACATCGAGCCTCCGATTTCTTATGCTTATATGGAAAAGGGGAGAATTGTAGTAGTATCATCCACTCAGATTCCACATATTGTCCGTCGTGTAGTGGGTCAGGCACTTGGAATTCCGTGGGGTGATGTGCGGGTGATCAAACCCTATATCGGCGGCGGATTTGGCAATAAGCAGGATGTCTTATATGAGCCGCTGAATGCTTTTTTATGTACACAGGTGGGTGGCAGAGGGGTCAAGTTAGAGATTTCCAGAGAGGAGACTTTGGCATGTACCAGAGTGCGCCATGCGATTGAAATGAAAGTAGATGCAGCCGTGCGAAAAGATGGAACACTGGTGGCCAGAAAGCTGCAGGCTTACTCAAATCAGGGTGGATATGCTTCTCATGGACATGCTATCGTAGCCAATACTTCCAATGAATTCAAGCAGATTTATCATGATGAAAAAGCATTGGAATCAGATGCCTATACGGTTTATACCAACATCACCGTGGGTGGTGCAATGCGGGGATACGGAATTCCGCAGGCTGCATTTGCTTCAGAATGTATGGCAGATGATCTGGCATTGGCAATTCATATGGATCCACTGGAATTTCGCCTTAAGAATTGTATGCAGCCCGGATATCAGGATCCTCATACAAAAGTGAAGTGCAATACGTATGGTTTACAGGAATGTATGAAAAAGGGCCGTGATTATATTCACTGGGATGAGAAACGAAAAGCCTATGCCAATCAGACCGGTCCGGTTCGTAAAGGAATCGGTATGGCGATTTTTTGCTATAAGACAGGTGTATATCCCATCTCTTTAGAGACGGCATCCTGCCGTATGGTTTTGAATCAAGATGGTTCCATTCAGTTACAGATGGGAGCAACGGAGATTGGGCAAGGCGCAGATACTGTATTTACACAGATGGCTTCCGAGGTGACCGGAATCACCGAAGATCGAGTGCACATCATTTCCACACAGGACACAGATATTACCCCATTTGACACAGGTGCTTATGCATCTCGTCAGACTTATGTCAGCGGTAAAGCCGTGAAGATGACCGGTGAGCTGCTGCGTGGCAAGATCCTTGATTATGCGGCTTATATGCTGAAACGAGAAGCAGATACCATGGATATTGAGGACAATTGTGTAGTAGATCTGGAAAGCAGAGATCTCTTATTGTCGATGGAAGAACTGGGAACGACTTCCTTCTATAGTTTGGATAAATCGGTACATATTACAGCGGAAGCGACCAGTCATTGCAAGGATAATACCTTTGCAACCGGAGTATGCTTTGCTGAGGTGGAAGTGGATATTCCGCTAGGGCAAGTCAAAGTAACCGATATCATCAATGTACATGACAGTGGAATGTTGATCAATCCAAAGCTGGCAGAAGCTCAAGTACATGGCGGTATGAGCATGGGTCTTGGTTATGGCTTAAGCGAGCAGCTTTTATTGGATGCCAAGGGCAGACCGCTCAATGATAATTTGCTGGATTATAAACTGCCAACTTCGATGGATACACCGCATCTTCATGTGGAGTTTGTGGAATTGGAAGATCCGACCGGACCTTTTGGCAATAAGGCTTTGGGAGAACCGCCGGCTATTCCGGTTGCCCCTGCCGTGCGCAATGCAGTACTGCATGCAACCGGCGTAGCAGTTGACTCGCTGCCGCTTGATCCACAGAAAATGGTGGAGCATTTTAAAGCAGCAGGTCTTATATAGAAGGGAGGATGACAAATCATGTATGATATTGAACGACTTTATCAAGCAACCGATATAAAAGATGCCATCCGTGCGTTGGAGGCAGATCCGAAAGCGATCCTAATCTCCGGCGGCAGCGATGTACTGATTAAGATTCGCGAAGGTAAATTTGCAGGATGCTCTCTGGTGAGCATTCATGGAATAAAAGAATTGGAGGGAGTGCAGATGCAGGAGGACGGAACGATCGTCATCGGTGCGGCAACCACCTTCTCTCATGTAACCAATCATGAGATTATAAAACGTTATATCCCGATTTTGGGTGAGGCGGTAGATCAAGCCGGCGGACCCCAGCTTCGCAATATCGGAACGATAGGCGGCAATGTTTGCAACGGTGTAACCAGTGCAGACAGCGCTTCCAGTCTCTGCGTATTGGATGCAATTCTGGTTGTGGAAGGGTCAAACGGAACGCGTGAAGTGAAAATCACAGATTGGTATACCGGACCGGGCAAGACCGTGAGAGAACATGCAGAGATCTTAAGAGCGATCAAGATCAAGAAAGAAAGTTACGATGGCTGTGGTGGGCATTATATCAAATATGGCAAGAGAAAAGCTATGGAGATTGCCACACTGGGTTGTGCAGTCAAGGTCAGATTAACAGAAGATAAAAAACACATCGAAGAGATGCACCTGGCCTATGGCGTGGCATCACCGACACCGATGAGATGTTTTCAGACAGAAGCGAAAGTAAAAGGGATGGAGATCGGAGAGGCTTTGTATGAAGCAGTCGGCAAGGGGGCATTGGAAGAAGTCAATCCTCGCTCTAGTTGGCGGGCTTCCAAAGAATTCCGTTTGCAATTAGTAGAGGAGCTTGGAAAGCGTGCATTAAAACAAGCAATTCTCAATGCAGGAGGTGAAGCAGATGCTTAAAATCATTCATATGATCGTCAATGATAAAGAAGTAGAGTTGGCGGTGGACGACCGCGAATCTCTGCTAGAGACCTTGCGAGATCGTCTGGGGCTTACCAGTGTAAAAAAGGGCTGTGAAGTGGGAGAGTGCGGGGCATGTACGGTACTCATCGATGGAGAGGCACTGGATAGCTGTATCTATCTGACGGTTTGGGCAGAGAACCGCAGAATCATGACGGTAGAAGGTTTGAAAGGACCAAATGGAGAACTGAGTCCGATTCAGAAAGCTTTTGTGGAAGAAGCAGCGGTGCAGTGTGGTTTCTGCACACCGGGTCTGATCATGACTGCAGTGGAAATCGTCGGAACCGGAAAACGCTATAATCGTGAGGAATTACGGAAGATGATTTCCGGACATTTATGCCGCTGCACCGGATATGAAAATATCTTAAATGCAATGGAGCGAATCGTAGAAGAAACCTATAAAGTAGTAGGAACAGACGAATAAAGCGATAAAGGGAAGGGAAGTTATGGAGCAAAATAAAACCCTAAAACAAAAGATAGAAGCTTCCTCGGGCACTTGTAAACCGGCCTTGGTATTCAAACATGCCAAGGTGGTCAATGTATTTACAGAACAATTGGAAGAGGTTGATGTAGCGGTAGAAGGCGGCTATATTGTAGGCATGGGCAGCTATGAAGGTGTGGAGGAACGAGATCTGCATGGTGCAATCCTCTGCCCGGGATTTCTGGATGGTCATATTCATCTGGAGAGTTCTATGATTGCTCCAACCGATTTTAGTTGTGCGGTTCTTCCTCACGGGACGACTACCGTGATTACCGATCCTCATGAGATCACCAATGTGGCCGGGACGGCAGGACTTCGCTACATGATGCAGGCAACCAAAGATCTGGATATTGATGTGTTTTTTATGCTACCTTCCTGTGTACCGGCTACGGATTTAGATGAGTCGGGAGCCAAGCTGGATGCCAAAGCATTGGAGCCTTACTACGAAGATGCGCGTGTGCTGGGGCTGGCAGAACTGATGGATTTCTATGGAACTGCACAGGGAGAAGTTGGTATTTTAGATAAAGTAACCGCAGCACTCTCTCGCGGAAAGCTCGTGGATGGTCATGCTCCATTTCTGAAGGGGAAGAACCTGAATGCTTATATCATGGCAGGTGTCACCTCGGATCATGAGTGCTCAGATATTGCAGAAGCCAAGGAGAAATTGGCAAGAGGTCAGTGGATTATGATTCGAGAAGGAACCGCTGCCAAGAATCTGGAAGCTCTGATGCCGATGTTTGAAGCACCTTACTATCAGCGAGCCATGCTGGTAACCGATGATAAACACCCGGGCGATCTCATTCGGCACGGACATATTGATTACATCATTCGCACGGCAATTGAGCGGGGTGCAGACCCGATTCGTGCGATCAAGATGGGAAGTTTTCATACAGCATCCTATTTTGGGCTTAAGAATCGCGGAGCGATCGCACCGGGATATTTGGCTGATCTGGTCGTACTCAAAGATCTAAAGTCGATTGAAGTGCAGCAGGTGTATAAAGCCGGAAGATTGATTGCAGAAGCGGGTGAATGTCTCTTAAAACCCGGGAAAGAACAGAACTGGGATGCAGAAATCCAAGATCGGGTATTCGATTCCTTTCATATGAAGGAAATTGAAGAAAAGGATCTGCACTTTGCAGAAAGCGGAGAACACCAACGTGTCATCTCTTTATTACCGCATCAGCTGATTACAACAGAACGCATAGTTCCTTATCGGGAACATCCGGGTGTAGCTGCGGGAGTAGATTTAGAGGAGGACATTGTAAAACTGGCGGTACTGGAACGCCATCATCATACCGGTCATATTGGGTTGGGATTTTTGGGAGGTTATGGGTTGAAGAAAGGGGCGGTAGCATCGAGTATCGCTCATGATTCACATAATCTGATCATCGCAGGAACGAATGACCGTGACATGATGCTTGCCGGCAATTGCGTCAGAAAAAACAAGGGAGGCTTGGCGATGGTGATGGACGGAACGGTTCTGGGTGAACTGCCGTTGCCTATTGCAGGACTCATGACGGAAGCCTCCGCCGAAGAAGTGGAAGAAATCCTGTCTCACATGAAGGCAGAACTTCGCAAACTCGGAATCCCGGATACGGTGGATCCTTTTATGACACTGGCATTTGTCAGTCTGCCGGTGATTCCCAAGCTGCGGCTCAATACTTATGGGTTAGTGGATGTGGATGCCGGGCAGGTTGTAAAAGCAATTTTTTAGCAGATCGTTAGAAGCTGTGATGGTTCAATTTTTTGAAGTGGCCGGGTGAATACCCGGTCACTTTTTTGAAGGAGCGGATAAAATTGGCATAGTCATTAAAGCCGGACTGTTGGCAGGCTTCGGTGACGCTGGAACCTAAAGACAGCAGTTCTTTGGCTTGTGCAATGCGTTTGACTAGAATATATTGAAAAATGGTACTTTCTGTTTCTTTTTTAAATAAGTGACTGAGATAGTATTTATCCAGAGAACAGGCGGTGGAAATGGATTCTAAGGAAAGTGCTTCACTCAAATGCTGATCAATATAGGCCATGACCGGCTGGATGCGGTGGGAATAAACATCGGGCAGCTGATCGTGTGAGTTCAAAAAACATTCATTTACCATGAGGAGCAGTTGGATGAGCGCCGTGATAGCGCGCAAATCTGTACCATAGCTTTCTTGCGCTGACTGTGCCTCCATCTGGTGAAAGTAGGTCTGAAATAAAAATTGCTGCTCCAAGGACAAGGAGATGCGGTTATTGGCGCCGGGGCGATGCTGGTGAAAGCATCCTAAGAGATTGGTTTGTCCGGTGCAAAACTGCCAGATAAAGAGAGGGTTGATATGAAGTACCATGCGGGTAAAAGGGGTATCCTTTAGGTTGGTGGCTTTGTGAATCTCCTGACTGGTGAAGATAATCACATCTCCGGGTTTCATATGATAACAGGATTGTTCTACAAAATAGGAAATTTCACCCTCCAATAATAGGTAAATCTCATAGCTGTTATGTAGGTGAAAATCCACATTGCCTGCTTTTGGTGCAGTTGTAAACTGACAATTAATGGGTTCTGAAAATTCCGAATACTGATAGGTACGTTCCAAATCGCAACCTCCTTACTATGACAAGATACGCAATGATTTCCACAAGAACTGCAAAGCAATTGCATCAATTATAGTATATAATAAGGAAAATAGCAATGAGTATGGAGAAAAATGAGAGGTACACGACAATGAAACGAGTAGGACTGGTGGGATGCGGAGGCATCGCCAAGGTACATGCAGAAGTCTTAAAAAACATGGAAAATATTCAGCTGGCTGCATTTGCAGATTGTATCCCGGAACGGGCAGAAGCTTTTGCACAGCAATATGGCGCGGAGGGTGCCAAAGCTTATGCTTCACTCCAAGAGATGCTGAAAGAGACGGATTTGGATGCGGTGCATATTTGTACGCCACATGATCTGCATGTGCCAATGGCAGTCGAATTATTGAAGCATTCGATTCATGTGCTGATGGAGAAACCTCCGGCGATTAGCCGGGCACAGTTTTTGGAATTGACAGAGGCAGCAGAGCGGAGCAGCGGTGTGCTGGGATTCTGTTTTCAGAATCGTTATAACAAAACAACGAAAGAACTGGATCGCCTCGTGCAGGAAGGAGATTTGGGAGAAATAAAAGGTGCCAGAGCATTTGTTACTTGGAACCGTTCGCAAGAATACTATACCCGCAGCAACTGGAGGGGACGAGAGGAGACGGAAGGCGGCGGTGCATTGATCAACCAATCGGTACATACGCTGGATTTGTTGGTACATTATCTGGGAAGACCGGAATGGTCAGAAGCCTCCATGCATAATCATCATTTGAAACAAACCATTGAGGTAGAAGATACCGTGGAAGCTTACATCCGTTTTGCCACGGGTACGGCTTGCTTCTATGCAACCACAGCCTATGCGGCAGATGCAGCGGTGCTGATGGAATTCCAATATGAGCGCGCAAAGGTGCGTATGGAAGGAAATGAGATCACTTGCCATTATCCGGACGGACGATGCGTGAGAACGGTTTACGATGGAACCGTGGGTGTGGGTAAATCCTATTGGGGAGACGGTCATGGAGCTTGCATCCGGGACTATTATGCATGTTTGGAGCAGGGAAGCAAAGTTTTGAATCGCTTGGAGTCCGTAGCGGATACCTTTGGACTGATGATGGATCTTTATCAGTCTGCCAAAGAACACAGGGTGATACCATTTGAAAAGGAGAACAGATGAAACAGGTAAAAATCGGAATTATCGGAATCGGCAATATGGGGAGCTGTCATGCCAAGAGTATTATGGAAGGCAAAATACCGGAACTAAAACTGGTGGCAATTGCTGATCGGAAGGAAGAACGGAGAAACTGGGCTGAGCAAGAGTTTGCGGGAGAAATTACAATCTTTAACGAAGGGGAAGACTTGATTCGAAGCGGGATCTGTGAAGCGGTAGTGATTGCGACCCCACATTATCAGCACCCGGGACTCTCAATTATGGCTTTGGAGCAGGGGCTTCATGTGTTATGTGAAAAACCGGCCGGTGTTTATACGGCGCAGGTGCGAGAGATGAATGCGGTAGCGGAGCGATCT
>JAVXIV010000002.1:0-4626 GCA_036785645.1 Hungatella sp. | reverse complement strand
CTGACCGAGTATTTGCGATGATGTTTAATCAGCGTACCAACTGTATTTACCGGAAGATGCACGAATTGGTTACCGGGGGAACACTTGGGGCGGTGAAGCGAGTGAATTGGATCATCACTGATTGGTACCGTACCCAGTGCTACTATGATTCCGGAAGCTGGAGAGCCACATGGGATGGGGAAGGCGGTGGAGTACTGTTAAATCAGTGTCCCCATAATCTGGACTTGCTGCAGTGGATCTGTGGAATGCCATCCAAGGTGCAGGCGTTCACGCATGAGGGGAAATGGCATGATATCGAGGTAGAGGATGATGTCACCGCTTATTTGGAATACCCAAATGGAGCAACCGGAGTCTTCGTGACGACGACGGCAGATGCGCCGGGAACCAACCGTTTTGAGATCACCTTGGAGATGGGAAAACTGGTATGCGAAGAAGAGAAACTGACTCTGTATCATTTGAGCGAAAATGAGAGAAGCTTCTGTAAAACCGCCACGGGTGGATTTCAAAAACCGGCTTGTGAAAAGCTTGTGGTTGAAACCGATGGAGAGAATGAGCAGCATATCGGTGTCATGAAAGCATTTGCGGGGAAAATACTTCACGGAACCCCTCTGATCGCAGAAGGTGTGGAAGGAATCCGCGGACTGACTCTTTCCAATGCGATGCATCTATCCGGCTGGTTGGGCGAAGCCGTAACGCTTCCGCTCGATGAGGGACGTTTTTTGGCAGAACTTACAAAGCGCAGAGAATCTTCCAAGAAAAAAGAGGGCAGAGAAATCGTATTTGATACAACAGGAAGTTATTAAAGGAGGAAGAAGATGTTAGAGAAAAATATCATAACCGGGTTTGCAGATGAAATTGCCCCGGATTTAGATGTACAGATTCGGGTTTTAAAGAAATTGGGTATGAACCATATTGAGATGCGCGGAGTGGATGGCAAGGGCTTGGTGACCTACTCCCCGGAAGAGGTAAAAACGATAAAAGATAGATTGGATGCAGCAGGAATGCGGTTGTCAGCACTCGGATCCCCTATCGGAAAGATTGGAGTTTTGGAAGATTTTGCTCCACATTTTGAACTTTTTCGGCATACGGTGGAGATTGCCCATATCATGGAAACACCCTATATTCGCATGTTCAGCTTCTTTATACCGCAAGGAGAGAATCCCTCTCTCTACCGTGATGAGGTCATGAAGCGCATCGGTGCGATGGTGGATTATGCAACAGAACATCAAGTGATTTTACTGCATGAAAATGAAAAAGAAATTTATGGAGATGTTGCTTCTCGTTGTGTAGAAATCATGAAAGAGTTTTATGGAGATCATATGAAAGCAGTCTTTGATTTTGCCAATTTTGTTCAGTGCGGGCAAGATACACAGGAAGCTTATGAGCTGTTAAAACCTTATATTGCCTATATTCATATTAAGGATGCCTTAAAGCAGGATGGGAGCGTCGTTCCGGCAGGTATGGGCGACGGTCATGTGGCAGAAATCTTAAAAGAATTGGATCAAAGCGGATATGCAGGTTATCTTTCTCTGGAACCTCACCTGTCAGAATTCACCGGATATGCCGCATTAGGAGACGGAACGAGTATCCACGGTAGAAAACTGACCGGAGAAGAAGCGTTCACGACCTCCTATCGGGCACTTAGCGATCTTTTGGCAAGCTCTGCTCTTTTTCCTTGGGCAAAATGATATTGAGTGCAACCGCTACGATCGTCGCAACGACCACGGGGGACTTGCCAAAGATCGTGGTTGCCCATTCGGGAAATGCGGATAGGGAGGCAGATGCCTGCGAAATCCCCATGCCCAGAGCAGCGGCTAAACCTACGATGGACGTGTTGCGGTAATTCATCTCTTCCGACATAACCAGCTTCATACCGGTCATTGCGATGGAAGCGAATACGGAGACCGTGGCACCGCCCAGGACACACTGCGGAATGGTAGTTAAGAGCGCGGAGAACTTGGGAATCAGACCGGCTGCCAATAGGATGAGGGCAGCTAACCCAAGAACCCAGCGATTGATCACTTTGGTGGTGGTTACGATTCCTACGTTCTGGCTGTAAGTAGCGGTAGGAAGTCCGCCAAAGACAGCACTTAAAATATTGGTGATGCCATACATGACAATGCCGCCCTGCAGCTCTTTGTCTTCCGGTTCGCGGTTCATACTGCCGATGGTGGTAGCTGAGAGATCTCCGATTGCCTGAATGGAGTTGATTGCAAATAGGAGTCCGAGGGCAATGCAAGAAGAAACTTCAAATGTGACACCAAAGTGCATGGGCTGCGGAAGCTGAAACATACCTGCAGAACCAACACTTGTAAAATTGAGCATACCAAAAAATGCGGAAAATAGATATCCGGCTAGGATTCCTACCAAGATAGAAGCCAGCTTTAGGAAACCCTTGCCAAAATGATTCAGTACAGTCACTACGGTCAGCGTAAACAGTGCAACCAGCCAGTTTTGCCAAGAACCATAATGCGGAGAGCCTACACCGCCGGCCATATAGTTGATCGCCGTGGGGTAGAGCGACAGACCGATGGTAAATACTACAGTACCGGTGATAATCGGAGGAAAGAGAGGGCGAATCTTTTTCACCATAATGCCCACGAGGATGGCAATGATACCGCCTACAATTTGTGCTCCAAGAATCGTGGAGATATCAAAATTCTCTGCAATTGCCTGCATACTGGGTACGTAGGCGAAGCTGATTCCCATGATGATCGGGAGACCGGAACCAAGCTGGAATCCGCCGGTTTTGATAAAGGGAAATAGCTGGAGCAGGGTGCTGATGGCAGATACTACCAAGGCAGCCTGAATCAAAATCACCCGATCGGGTTCGCTTAAACCGGCGACGCCGGATACGATAATCGCAGGAGTAACACAACCCACAATCATCGCAACGACGTGCTGAAGTGCAAGAGGTAATGCCTGTGTGAGCTTTGGCAGCCCATCTAATTCAAATACAGAAGCATATGGTTTGGATTGATTCATGAGATCTCCCTTTATGTGACTCCACTAGGCGTGTATTCTGGTTCCGGTGGTACCCTGAATTCCTTCTTTTGCCTTCTCGAGTAAGGTGATGAGCGAGGTGCGCCCGGATTTGGAATCGGCAAATTTTACGGCTGCCTCAATCTTTGGAAGCATGGAGCCCGGAGCAAAATGTCCTTCGGTGATATAGGTTCTGGCTTCATCGGTGGAGATATCATCCAGCCATGTGACGTTGGGTTTGCCATAGTTGATGGCAGCTTTTTCAACAGCGGTCAGGATGATCAGAAAATCAGCGTTTAAGTTCTCTGCCAGTAATTCACTTGCAAAGTCCTTGTCGATGACTGCGCTGGCTCCCTTTAAATGATTGTCCTGTAAGGTGACCGGAATGCCGCCGCCGCCGCAGGCGATGACAAGCTGACCGGAATCTACAAGAGAGCGGATCGCATCAATTTCAATGATCTGGGTAGGTTTGGGAGAGGCAACGACACGGCGGTAGCCGCGTCCGGAGTCCTCTTTCATAATATAGCCATATTTGGTTTCCGCTTCTTTGGCCTGTTCGGCTGTCATAAAATGTCCGATCGGTTTGGATGGACATTGGAAAGCAGGATCATCAATATCCACACGCACCTGTGTAATCATGGTGGTTACCGGAATATTGGTGATGTGACGGTTTAATAATTCTTCACGCAGAGCATTCTGTAAATCATAGCCGATATAAGCCTGGCTCATGGCGACACAAACCGACAGAGGGGTGTTAGGCTGATTGGCATCTTCTCTGGAAAGTGCAGCCATAGCATTGTTGATCATGCCAACCTGCGGTCCGTTGCCATGGGCTACGATGACTTCACATCCCTCTTCCAACAAGTCTACGATGGCTTTGGCAGTGATTTTCACTGCCACCATCTGTTCCGGCAAAGTATTGCCAAGTGCATTGCCCCCCAAGGCAATGACGATACGTTTCTTTTTATCCATAAGAGTTCCTCCGGTCGCAGATCCTAGTTCTTATTCGAAGATTCTAGGTGTTTTTTTATCATCTAATTTCTTTAAAATGTCAGCAGGATCAGCAAATTTAGCAAGGAAAATCATAGCAGCGATGATGTATGGCTTGTAGCTTGCTTCCTTGTACAATGGAGTGCGGTAACGGTCAAATACAGAAGCTTCTACTTCGCCGTCTACGCAGCTTACATCGTTGATATCTGCAGGCAGGCAGTGTAAATATAATGCCTTGCCGTCTTTGGTTGTTTTCATCAGATCTTCGGTACAGCACCAATCTTTATGCTGTGCGTTTTGAGCCAATAATTCTTTCTCTAAAGCTTTGATGCCATCGGAATCGCCCTTGCCGTAGAGATCGGTACGTTTTTCCATAGCTGCAAATGGAGCCCAGCTCTTTGGATATACGATATCGGCATCTTTGAAAGCATCTGCCATATCGTTGGTTTTGCGGAAAGATCCGCCATTGGCAGCAGCATTCTTTTTCGCAACTTCTTCGACTTCCGGCATCACTTCATAGCCTTCCGGATGAGCCAGAACCACTTCCATACCCATACGTGTCATTAAACCGATAACACCCTGTGGAACGGATAACGGCTTGCCATAAGAAGGAGAATAAGCCCATGTCATAGCCAGTTTTTTGCCTTTTAAGTT
>JAVXIV010000001.1:25566-26693 GCA_036785645.1 Hungatella sp. | reverse complement strand
AGCAAGCTTGACGCTGCTTTCCACAGCTATTTTTCCGCCCTCTGAATAGTTACATAAATTTTATAAATTGAAAGGCCGTCTGCTTATGAGCATATTCATAGACAGGCGGCTTTTGACATGGATCAGATTGTACCAAGCACTTGCAGTGCACGGTTTTTGCTTACGATCTCGTAATGCTCTTGATAATAAGCTTCGCTGGAATATTCATGGTGGATCTTGGTGCCGTATTCTGCCAAGATGTTGCAGACGCGGCTAAAGTCCAAGGAACTGGCACCATCGTCCTTGACGATCAGAAAATACTGCGAGGTAGCCGGCTTTTTATAGAGCGTGTTGACACCGTTGTAGAGACTGCCTACGGAAGCAGCGGCATCACAGATGCGATCCAGACTGGTGAACGTATAGATACGAACGGAAACACGGTGCGGTGTCGTGGCTTTCGTGGGTGATTCCTCTTCCAAATCCTCCGGTGCAGCAAGGGAGTCTCCTCGCGTAAGCGTCAGAAGTTCATCGGCACCTTCCAGCAATTCACTGGCCAAATCGGTCATGGCATCTGAGTCCTCTTCTGAAAATGGGGAAAACTTGGCAAAGCGAGTATCCAACTCTTCCGGATCATCGATCTTGGTAATCACCAGCATGACACTTTCGTTGGATAGTGGAATGGCTTCCACCATCAGCGGAATATCTTCTGCTTCAAATCCCACTTCGTTCGAGGCTTTTTGAATCATCTCTCGGAATAGACCGCGCGCTTTTTCACTGCCATATGCCAACTCGACTAAATTCAAGTTTCGTACACTTAAATCAAAACTGCTCAGAGTGCAGCGAATCTGGTTGTCATTGATACGTTCTATTTTCATAGGATCACTTCCTTTTCTGTAATAAATCAAGAGTGAATAGAATCCCTCAATATAAATATACTACAGATTGTGCCCAAATATCAATTCATAAGTGAAAAATTTATAAAAAATTAATGGATTTGCAAAAAAGCATTGTCAAAAGATCAATTTTAGACTATATTAGAACGTAAGAGATGATATTGAGAGAAGGAGGTGTGAGAATCGAAAGCACCATTCTGTTCGGCAAATATCAACTGGGTCAGGTGATTGGTCGGGGACGGGACGGCATCGTCT
>JAVXIV010000001.1:0-25556 GCA_036785645.1 Hungatella sp. | reverse complement strand
ATGAACAGTTTCGGAGGGAAGCTTTACTTTTGAAGGAATTACATCACCCCGGTATTCCGATTATCTATGATCTGGAAGAAGATTTAGAATATAGTTATCTGATTGAAGAGTATCTGGAAGGAGACTCTCTCTATGACCTGGTGAGGAACCATGGTCCTCTATCACAGGAAGCAGCGATCCGTTATGGGATTCAGATCTGCAACCTTGTACATTATCTGCATTCAGCAGGTGACTCCCCTATTTTACATTTGGATTTACAACCAAAGAATCTCATTTTATGCCATGAAACCGTAAAATTGATTGATTTTAATCATGCGGCTACGATCTTGGAGGCAAACACATCGAAACAACGCTATGGCACTCCGGGATATGCGGCACCGGAACAGCAATCCGGTGATATCTTAAGCGAACGTACGGATATCTTCTCCATTGGCTGTATCCTCTACTATATGAGGATGGGGCGAAGTCCGGAAGAACCACCGGATCTATCCGATCAGGCGGTAGGCGCGTCATGGAAATCACTATTTCGAACTTGCTTTAAGCTGCGTTCAGAAGAACGCTTTCAATCGGCAGAAGTTTTGAGACAGGCATTGGAATCCATGAATCCGTCAGAATCAGGCACTTTCAAAAAAAATAATCTATCATCTCTTACCATTGCTCTTTTGGGCAGCAAGTCCGGGGTCGGAACGACCCATCTGAGTTTCGGTTTATCTTATTTTCTAAAGCAACAAGGCTATCCCAATCTCTATGAAGAATACAATGACTCCGGTGCGGTGCGGCAGATGGCACAGCAGATGGGGGCGGTGGAAGATTCCTATGGGATCTTTCAGATGAAATCCATGCGTGTCAAACCCAGATATGGCGAAGCAGTTCATTTAAAAGAAGCTCCGTATCCGTTACGGATCCAAGATTATGGTACGAATTGGAAGCAAGTGCTAAGGCAGGAAGATGTCGATCTGATCCTACTGGTTCGGGGCGGCAAATGGTGGGACTCTTTAGCCGGATCACAGGTGGAAAGAGAACTGCAAAAATCGCCCAAAGTGTGCATTCTTTATAATCAGACTCTTTGGGAAGTCAGACAAAAAGCCCCGGAAGGAATTACGGAAAGCAGATGCTTTCGCATGCCATATTTCCCGATTCCATGGCAACCCGGTCAAGAGGCCGTGTCCTGCTATGCTGCAATCATGAATGCCGCAGTACCAATATGGAAAGGAGGAACTCCACGACGAAAACTTTTCAGAAACGCAGTCGAAATAATCTGTCGGAAAATCGGGTTATCGGTGTGATGGGGTTGAGTCATGGAGTCGGTGTGACTCATCTGTGCATTATGATGGCAAATTATCTGGTGAGTGGCTGCGGGCAAAAGACCGCAGTGCTGGAATGGGCAGAGACGGAGCCTACAGACCGGGAAAGTGCTCTGCAGCGCCTAGAGGCAGTTTGTATGGGGAAAGCAAGAGGTAAAAAACCTTACCGGGTCTTGGGAGTGGATTACTATTGCGCATCCGGAGCAGGGGAAGTGGCCTCCTGTATAGGCAGTAACTATGAACGAATCATCTTAGATTTTGGATGTATTGGACAAGAAAACCAAAGAGAACTATTGCGATGTGATCAGAAACTGATTGTGGTGTCACTTAGTGAATGGCAGATAGAAGCATTTTGGCAATTTTACGGAGAGAAAGAGAACGCGGAATGCAAAAGCTGGAGTTATCTAGTCGCTTTTGGAAGCGAAGAAACCAGAAAAGAGATGAACAGGAGGCTGAAGCTTTCTTTCCTTCGAATTCCACTTTCAATCGATGCATTTGCCATCAATCGGGAGATGATGACTTGGTTTTACGAGATTCTTACACATTGCAGATAATTACAAACAGACAGGCCTTCTCAAATCATGTGTCACGAGCAGATTCCTCCGGGAAAGAGAAGGTACTGTCTTACAAAGGAGGCAGTAGCATGAAAAAATACAGTACATCTCAGTACGTGGACCAAGCAGAGCAGAAAGACTATGTCAACGGCTTAAAACGTTATGAGGCAAAGGGAATACCGGTCTATATTGATGGGGAAAAACCGGGAGAGGAAGACTGGGAGCGAATTTTTGAGATCCGGGAGGACGGTTCCTTTTACATGAGTGATTATGTAGGATTAGAGGATGGTTCTCTGCGAGAGATCCACATTGATCTGGTATATAATCGATAGTGGATTCGAAAGCCAGAATGCAATAGAATCGGGAAAACTGCCGGTAAGAATACCATTTTCAGTCTGCAGCCAGAGAGAAAGAGGCAGTGGTGGGTGGGGAATGATTTAAGGAAATTTTAAGGCACATTTACAGAAAGTTGTGCTATAATAAAATTGCCAAAGAGTCTATACAACAGGAGGAAGAAATTGTGAAGAACAGACGAGCACCATTGTTTGCAGCGGTAGGATTGATCATCCTGATATTTGCCGGTTTGGCAGGGATACGTGTGTTTGGAACCTATATTCCTACGAATCAATTTGTGGATAAGCAGGAGCTTTTGCAGGTGCAAGGAGAAGAGACGGCAATTTTTTTTAATGATGAATTACAAGAGGCAAAGGGGATCAGCCGTGATGGACAGACCTATTTGCCGCTTTTGTGGATCAATGAACATTTAAACGAACGCTTTTACTGGGATGACGTGGAGAAGCTTTTGGTGTATACGTTGCCGGATGCGATTGTCTATGCTGATAAGCGTACGATGGGCAATGGTGGAAGTCCCCTTTTGTTAGTCGAACAGGAGGGCATCTATCTATCCTTGGGATTGATCAATAACTATACCGATATCCAAAGCAAGGCTTACAATACCGAAGAATTCAAACGAGTTTTTATCGATAATCGGTGGGGTAAGGTCTCTGTGGCAACTGCCGGGAAGGCAGGTAAGGTGCGGGTCAAGGGCGGGATCAAAAGCCGGATTATCACCGAGGTGCCGAAAGGTTCTGCACTTCGTGTTTTAGAACAGCTGGCAACCTGGAGCAAGGTAGAGACCGAGGATGGCTATATCGGATATTTACCCAGTAAATTGCTTGCCAATTTGCAGATCACAGAGTATCAGAGCCGTTTCGTTCCCCCGGTTTATACGAATATTTCGATGGAAGAGAAGATCTGTCTGGTGTGGCATCAGGTGACCAATGACGCTGCCAATGATGCCATGGAGTCTTTGATAGCCAATACAAGAGGGGTCAACGTCATCGCTCCTACCTGGTTTGCCCTGACCAATAATCAAGGTGCTTATCATTCCTATGCCAGCCGGGACTATGTAGAGAAAGCGCATGGCATGGGCTTAAAGGTCTGGGGTGTGTTGGATAATTTCAATATGGGAGATGCTGTGGATTCCGGAATCCTCTTTTCCAGAACCTCGGTACGCAAGAATTTAATTCAGAACTTGATGAGTGAAGTGCTGGCAGTGGGAATCGATGGTATCAATCTGGATATTGAGGGAATTAAACCATCGGTAGGTCCGCATTATGTTCAGTTTATTCGTGAACTTTCTATTGAATGCCGCAAGAATGGGATTGTGCTGTCGGTGGATAATTATGTGCCATCGGATTATACGTCGTTCTACAACCGCGCCGAACAGGGCAGAGTTGCCGATTACGTGGTGATCATGGGTTATGATGAACATTATGCGGGTGGAGAAGCCGGATCGGTGGCATCTTTACCCTATGTGAAGCGTGGAATTGAAGAAACGGTAAGTGTAGTGCCCAAGGAGAAAGTGATCAATGCGATTCCGCTTTACACGCGGGTTTGGACCGAGAAAGATGGCAAGACGACCTCATCGGCTCTTGGGATGTCTGCGGCACAGACCTGGGTTGCGGAGAAAAAGGTAGAGCTCTACTGGCAGGAAGAGCTGGGGCAATCTTATGGAGAACTCCATACAGAGGATGGGATCAAGACGGTTTGGATGGAGGATGAACGTTCGATTGGATTAAAGATGGATGCAATTCGCGATGCAGATTTGGCCGGAGTGGGATGCTGGAAATTGGGATTTGAACCGGCAGCTATATGGGATATCATCAAAGTGAATGAATAGACTGAGGGATAGGCAGATGAAGAGAGTATGGATCATGACGTTCTTGGCAGGGATTTTGCTCCTGTCAGGTTGTTCAAAACAAACCCCGATGAAAGAGAGTACCGCTTCGACTGCCGCAGAGGCGACTGCTGCAGAGACAACTGCCAAAGTGAAGGAGACCGAAGAGACTACGATTGAACCATTGAATCTGCCTACGCAGGAGAGCGAAACTCCCGCTCTGCCCCGGATTGGGAGTAATCGGATTCTATTAGCGACCGACCTTCATTATCTTGCGCAGGAATTGACGGATGGAGGAGATGCATTTCATCATATGGTAGAGCATGGGGATGGCAAAGCGGTCACCTATGTCTGTGAGATTGTAGATGCATTTTTGGCGGAGGTGGTGAAAGAAAAACCGGATATTCTGGTACTTAGCGGAGATTTATCCCTAGAGGGCGAGAAGCTTAGTCATCGAGAATTGGCGGCAAAGCTAGAGGCGGTAGAACAGGCAGGAATTACCGTGGTTGTGATACCGGGCAATCACGATATCAATAATGTGGGTGCTTCGATCTATCGGGGCAGTGAACGCTATCCGGCGGAGAAGACTTCTCCGGAGGAATTTCAAGAGATTTATCAGGATTTTGGTTACGTAGAGGCTCTAAGCTGCGATCCGAATTCGTTAAGTTATCTCTATCCATTGGATGAGAAAAATTACTTGCTGATGCTGGATAGCTGTCAATATGACGATGGTGCGGTCAGGGTTGGTGGAGTCATCCGAACGGAAACCTACGAATGGATGGAACCACTGCTCGAAGATGCTTGGTGCGAAGGAATCAATGTCATTCCGGTGGCTCATCACAATCTATTGGAGGAAAGTCAGGTCTATGTGGAGAACTGTACCATCGAACATGCGGAAGACCTGGAAGAGAAATTAAGTAATTGGGGAAATTTCCTTTTTTTAAGCGGACATCTTCATGTACAGCACTTTAAATCCTCCCCGGATTATGAGATGGATGAGATTGTCACGGCCTCTTTATCTACGGCACCTTGTCTGTACGGAGTTTTGGATTATCGAGATGATGGTAGCTTTGAGTATCATACACGGCATGTGAGGGTTGCAGCCTGGGCCGCAGAACATGCGGTGAATGATGAAAAACTGTTGAATTTTGATACCTATTCCACCGAGCTTTTGAAAAAGGTTTTCTATAATCAGGCATATGATGGATTGAAGAATCATGAGATTTCACCGGCAGATAAGGCACGGATGTCGGATCTTTATGCGGAATTGCACGCTTATTCTGTGGAGGGCAGAGCAATTGAGATAAAGGAGAAGATTCTCAGTGATCCGTCTTATAGGATGTGGCAGGAGCGAGATGGCATCAGCATCAATTATCTTTATATGGAGGAGATTTTAAGGGATGCGATACAGGACTACAATTCATTTCGTAAATAAACCGATCACAGGGATGCTTTCTCGCAGTGATCGGTTCTTTTTTTGAATAGAGCAAGATATATTGAACTAAAAGCAGCAGATGGGTAGAACGATTGAAGAAAATTCAAGCAGAATCAATCATGGCAATGCTTTTACTGGTTCTCGTATATGGAATATCAAGGCAGGCGGGAATATTGGCGGCAACGGAGGCGGCAGTCGGTAAAGAAGAACACCCGCTGATTGTGATAGATGCCGGTCACGGCGGCAACGATCCGGGTAAAATAGGGGTAGATGGGAGTCTGGAGAAGGATATTAATTTACAGATCGCTCTACGAGTGAAGCAGTACTTGGAAGCCGCAGATGTAGACGTGGTGATGACGCGAAGCAACGATAACGGTCTTTATGCCATCAAAGATCGCAATAAGAAGATGGCAGATATGAAAAAACGCTGTGAGATCATTCGCAATGCAGAACCCGCAGCGGTCATCAGTATTCATCAAAACAGTTATCATCAGGAAGAAATAGCGGGAGGACAGGTGTTTTATTATAAAGGGTCTGAAAATGGGAAGCGTTTGGCCGGGATTCTCCAGAAACGCTTTGATTATGTGTTGGGTGATCAAAACAAACGCTTGGAAAAAGCCAATGGCAGTTACTATCTGCTCTTGCACGTCAAGGAGCCGATTGCGTTGATTGAAACCGGTTTCCTCTCCAATTGGAAAGAATCAAAGGCATTGATTTCCACAGAATATCAGGATCGGCTTGCCTGGACGATTCATCTGGGAGTACTGGAATATTTAAATACTCGGGAATAGAATGGAAGTACTATACTTGCAATCTGCCCTTGATTATGTTATAGTAGCCTCTGCAATAAGGTCGTGAAAATCCTTGACTTTACAGGGGATTCCACAAAACCGACCGGTGTGTTCGAGACCTTCCACACCTAAAACAAAACTAAAGGAGACAATTTCACATGAAACAATCCAGTAATAAGACCGTATATTTCATGGTCTATGCAGCGGCCATTGCTGCAATTTATGTGGTACTTACGATGGCATTTGCACCCATTAGCTTCGGTCCGATTCAGTTTCGGATTGCAGAAGTACTCTGTATTCTTCCGTTCTTTACACCGGCGGCAGTCCCGGGACTATTTCTAGGATGCCTGCTCTCCAATCTACTGTATGGGGCAGTGGCGATGGATGTGATATTCGGAAGCTTGGCGACCTTGATTGGAGCCGCGGGTTCTTATGCACTGCGTAAGAAGAAGTGGGCGGTGTGTCTACCGCCGATTGCAGCAAACACGATCATCGTTCCGTGGGTACTGCGCTATGCATATGGTTCCCCGGATATCATTCCCCTTATGATGCTGACCGTTGGAATCGGGGAGGTTTTGGCAGTCGGAGTGTTGGGCAATGCCTTGCTGATTGCATTGGAACGCTATAAAACCACCATCTTTCAAAAGAAATTTGTATAAATCAGTTAAGAGCAGCGATCCCTATGGATTTTCTGCTCTTTTTCTATTATAATAGAAAGAAAACCTTGACTTTACGGTAAAAAAGAAGTAAAAGTAAGACAGCAAAATTACGAAAAGGATGGAAAAGCATATGTATCAGATAGATTTCAAGAATCCCGGCAACATACATTTTATCGGGATCGGCGGTATCAGTATGAGTGGTTTGGCAGAGATTTTGATGGATGAAGGATTTCATGTGAGCGGTTCGGATTCCCGCCAATCAGAATTGACAGAACATCTGGAAGCCAAGGGAGCCGTAATTTATGATGGACAGCGCGCTTCCAATATCGCGGAGGGAACCGCAGTGGTTGTCTATACGGCAGCGGTACATCCGGACAATCCGGAGTTTGCGGCGGCGCAGGAGAACCGGATTCCTTTGCTGACCCGTGCAGAACTTTTGGGTCAGATTATGAAAAATTATCCATATGCAATCGGGGTATCCGGAACCCATGGAAAGACCACCACTACTTCGATGATTACGGAAATTCTGCTGGCAGCAGACGCAGATCCTACGATTTTAGTGGGTGGAATTCTCAATTCTATCGGAGGCAATATTCGCGTAGGAAATTCCGGGCTATTTGTTACGGAAGCCTGTGAATACACCAATAGTTTTTTATCCTTTTTTCCCAATATGGAGGTAATTCTCAATATAGAAGAGGATCATCTGGATTTTTTCAAGGACATTAAAGAAATTCGTCATTCCTTCCGGCTGTTTGCGGAGAAGATTCCAAAAGAGGGGGTTTTGGTCATTAACAGCGATATTGATTGCTGTCAAGAGATTACCGATGGGCTTCTTTGCAAGGTGGTGACCTGTGGAAAACAACCGGGGAGTGATTATCATGCAGAGCATATTGTTTATAATGAACTGGCCTGTGCTTCTTTTGATTTGTTCGTGCACGGAGAAAAACAAGCAGAGATTGCGCTGAGCGTTCCCGGAGAACATAATGTATCCAATGCGTTGGCAGCCATTGCGATTTGCAGCGCTTTGCATATTTCTATGGAATTTATCATATCCGGATTAAAGAAATTTACCGGGACGAATCGGCGGTTTGAAAAAAAAGGAGAATTGGCCGGGATTACCATTATCGATGATTATGCACATCATCCCAGAGAGATTGAAGCGACTTTGGCGGCAGCACTCAACTATCCGCACCACAAGCTTTGGTGTGTGTTCCAACCTCACACATATACGAGAACCAAAGTGTTTTTGGATCAGTTTGCTCAAGCACTGTCGATGGCGGATGAAGTAATCTTGGCAGATATTTATGCAGCGCGTGAGACGGATACTTTAGGGGTCAGTTCTCAAGACTTAGCAGAGAAAATTGACGCTCTCGGTACGAAAGTACACTATATTTCGTCGTTTGATGAGATTGAAACATTTATTTTAGAAAATTGCGTTCACGGTGATTTGTTGATAACTATGGGTGCCGGAGACATCGTAAAGGTGGGGGAAAAGCTATTAGGGCTGTAGTTATCCACATTATCCACATAGTTTTCAACATTTTGGGGTTGGAGACTATGTGGATTTTTTAATTAACATAATAAGAAGTCTCACAATTTGTGAAACCATGGTTCTATAAGGCATTCTACAGGAATCGACAAGGTTTTTATAATTATGTAGACCAAGTATCCACATTATCCACATTATCCACAATCTCAATTGGGGAAAACACCCCCTATTTTCTTTTGAAAAGACCTGTGGTATGATGGAGACAGAGAAGTGAAAAGTGGGGGCAAAAGCAGATGAGAAGCAAATTTCAGATAGATGTAACCGTGGTTACCAATGAATTTATCGATCACTATATGGCGGAAGCCAATGGGGAATACGTGAAGGTTTATCTTTATATGCTTCGTCATCAACAGGAATCCGTGAGTATGGAGATGATAGCGGAGGCTTTAAACCATACAGAAGCCGATGTGCACAGGGCGCTGGCATATTGGAAACGGCTGGGGGTCTTGGTCGCCGATCAGGAGGAGTCTGCCGCTGCCCTCACAGAGGAACGGACTTTGAGAGACGAAAAGAGACCGGAGGAACCGAAGACAGTGCAAACGATGCTGCCGGCAGAGGTGTCACAGGCACCGGTGGCAGATAAGAAGATTCCCAAGGCCAGATCCGTGTATACACCGGAACAGATCAGCTCACTGGCACAGGAAGAGGATTTCACACAGCTGCTTTATATTGCTCAGAAATATATGAACAAGGTATTTACCCCCAGGGAATGTGAGGTATTTGCCTATCTGTATGACGGTTTGCATATGTCGGCGGAGCTGTTGGAATATCTGGTAGAGTATTGTGCACAGGGGGGACATTCCAATATTCGCTATATTGAGACGGTGGCGATCAACTGGCATGAGAAAGAGATCGTGACGGTTGAGAGGGCAAAGGCATACACAACCTCTTATACCAAAGATGGTTTTGCAGTGATGAAGGCTTTTGGTCTCAATGATCGAAAACCGGGCGAGGCAGAGAATGAGATGATCCGCCGCTGGTTCAAGGAATATGGATTTGCCAAAGAACTGGTGATAGAGGCCTGCAACCGTACTCTGGAGACGATCCACAATCCCAGCTTCCAATACGCGGACAAGATTCTCTCGGAGTGGAAGAAAGCGGGGGTGAAGCATTTAAACGATGTCAAGCAGCTCGATGCCCGAAGAGAAAGCCGGAAGACTGCGGATAGCGGAGCCGCCAAGAGACAACCGGTGGCGCCCAGAACGACCAAGAATCAATTTCACAATTTTGAACAGCGAGATACGAATTATGACGCGATGGTCTTAGAACGGCTGAAAGAACGTCTTGGAGAACAGTAAGGAGAACCGATGGCACTCAGTAATTCCCAATACAATGCAATTATGCGTACTTATAACCAGAAGCAATTAGACAATAAGCACGATCAGGATCGGCGGGTTCAGGAGATTTATGAACAGATTCCACAGATTAGGCAGATTGAAGATGCGATCAGTTCACAGGCCCTGATCTGCGGCAAACGTTTGCTGGATGGAGATTTAACCGCCAGAGGCAATTTGAAGGCTCAAATCGAAGATCTGAGGGAGCAGAAGGCACTTCTATTATCTTCTCATGGCTATGCTGCGGATTATATGGAGGAACATTATCGCTGCGCAGATTGCAAGGACACCGGCTATATCGGAGGCAGCAAATGCCACTGCTTTAAACAGGAGCAGATCAAGCTTTTATATGCCCAGTCCAACATCGATCAGGCCATACAGAATGAAAATTTTGCGGTGTTTTCTTATGACTTTTATGATCGAACGAGGTCTGTGCCGGAGCTTGGGATGACCGTGGCCGACTATATGAAACAGGTATATGGCTGGTGTAAAGAATTTGCAGACAACTACAGTACGAAAGGCGGAAATCTGATTTTTACCGGAAGCACGGGAGTAGGCAAGACCTTTTTGACCAATTGTATTGCCAAGGAGTTGATTGACCGGTATCAATCTGTGATTTACTTATCTGCCAATGATTTATTTGATGTATTTTCCAAGAATAAATTCAGCTATGAACCGGAAGAAGAGATGCGGGACTTATACCAGTATATTCTGGATTGTGATCTGCTGATTATTGATGATCTGGGTACAGAACTGAATAACACGTTTGTTTCCTCGCAGCTTTTTTACTGTATCAACGAACGTTTGCTTCGCAAAAAGGGGACGATCATTTCCACAAATTTATCCATTACCATGCTGCGCGATACTTATTCGGATCGAATTTCATCCAGAATCATGAGCCAGTATTCCATTATTCCATTATATGGAGATGATATCCGAACAAAAAAACATTGATTAACTTGACTAATGTGATACATAATGATATAAAAGAAACGTTGTAAGAAAACAAAGTGAAAAGTCGGAGGAAGACGATGATATACGAAGAGAAAACCATTGAGACTATACCGGTCGGCCCATTGGGATTGGTGCCTTTAAAGAGCTGTTCAGAATTGGGAAACAAGGTTAATGATTACTTGGTAGCTTGGAGACAAGAGCGGGAAAGTGAGCATAAATCAACCATTGCTTTTTCCGGATATCAACGAGATTCTTATATCATTAGCACGAAAATCCCCAGATTTGGAACCGGTGAAGCCAAGGGAATCATCGAAGAATCGGTTCGTGGAGATGATTTGTATATTATGGTAGATGTTTGTAATTATAGCTTGACCTACTCCCTTTGCGGAATGATCAACCATATGTCACCGGACGATCACTTTCAGGATTTAAAACGTATCATTGCGGCAGCAGCGGGCAAGGCACGCAGGATCAATGTGATCATGCCGTTTCTATATGAGAGCAGGCAGCACAAGAGATCCGGGAGAGAATCTCTGGATTGTGCGCTGGCACTGCAGGAAATGATGAATATGGGTGTTGAGAATATCATCACATTCGATGCGCATGATCCGCGTGTGCAGAATGCCATTCCTCTGAAAGGATTCGAGACAGTACAGCCGATTTATCAGTTTATCAAGTACTTGCTGAGAGTGGAGAGGGACTTGCAGATTGACAGCGACCATATGATGGTGATCAGCCCGGATGAAGGTGGTATGGGACGCGCAGTTTACTTTGCCAATGTCTTGGGACTGGACATGGGGATGTTTTACAAACGCCGTGACTATACGCAGATTATAGGCGGGCGCAATCCGATTGTGGCACATGAGTTTCTGGGAGCGGATGTCGCAGGCAAGGATGTCCTGATCATTGATGATATGATTTCTTCCGGGGAAAGTATGCAGGATGTAGCCAAGGAGTTAAAGCGAAGAAAAGCCAGAAAAGTATTTATTTGTTCTACCTTTGGATTGTTTACCAATGGTTTGGCTCGCTTTGATCAATATTATGAAGATGGCTTGATTGACCGCATTCTGACGACCAATCTGGTTTATCAGACTCCTGAATTATTATCCAAGCCCTATTATATCAACGTGGATATGAGCAAGTATATCGCACTCATTATTGATAACCTCAATCATGATGCATCGCTTAGCGATCTGCTCAACCCAACCAGAAGAATCAATAAACTATTGGAGGCTTATCGGGCAAAATAAAAAGAAGCAAGGTTTGAACGTTCTGATCAAAATACAGAATCGCCGCAGCATGTCGAATCCCTCGGGATGGATGTGCTGCGGCGATTTTTTGATATAAATTCGTTATTTGGATTCTTCCAAAGGGATCAAGTGATAGGGAATCAAGTTGGCAGTCAGCATCTGGGCTTCTCGCTGGTGGCAAGTGAAGATGATGATCTGCCCGGGATAGGAGTTGGAGAGCCATTTGAGGGCACTTTTCAGACGTTCATCATCATAAAGCACAAAACTATCATCAAAGATAAGGGGCAGTGGTTCGCTGCTTTTTTGAATTAATTTGGCGGCAGCCAGACGCAATGCTAAATAAACTTGATCCATGGTGCCGCTGCTGACTTGATCAATAGGAACCAGCTTGGTTTTGGTATTCATAAAGATATTCAAATTCTCATCGACACTCATACTGCTATAGATGCCGCCGGTGATACCACTGATCAGATCCGACGCAGTTTTGTTTAGATAAAGTCCAAAGGAGTCGCGGATTGTGGTGGAGAGTTCGGACATCGTTTCAGAAGCTAGATCAATGGCAGACAGCTCCTCCGAAACACGATCATTTTCGATTAAGGTATGTTTGAGCGCATCTGCCTGTGTTTTATAAGAAGAAAGCAATTCCAGCTTCTTCTCTAATTCCCACTGGACTTTTTGCTGCTTCTCGATGACCTCACTGCAGGTGGTCTGTTTTTGAGCCAACGAAGAGATCTCGGCGACCAGATGCGAAATGAGCGCCTCCGACTTATCCATGACCTCACTGAGTCGCTGAAACTCCACCATACGCTGATCAAAGGCCGAGATTGCTTCATCGGAAATGGCGCTGTCACCTAAGTGGCGGGAGAATGTCTCCTGTAAGGCCTGAGAACTGAGTGCCAAATCTTTTTGATAGCGTTTTCCGGTTAAAAATCCAATGACACTGATGAGATAGCATACAGTCGCGCTGCCAATCAGACCGCCGCAGACTACCGGAAGCGCGATGCCAAAACGCGCAGAGAGTGGGTTTTCCGCTCCCATATAGTAGAAGCAGGCACTTGCTCCTAAGAGGATGGTAGCCAGAATGACCAATAGGATAGGCCCGATTGTGCGAGATTTCTTCTCACAGTGTACCTTAATATTCAGATATTCATCGTAGAGATCCTGTGTCTGATTTTCATAGTCCGTGATGGAAGTCCGATCGGTAAATTGATTTTGTGCCAGAACCTGACGGCCACGAGCCACTTTTTGGAGCAGCCTTTCTTTCTCTTGTTGTTTCTCATCAATGAGTGATTTGGCTTCGTTTCGCAGGCGCTGGTAAGCAGACATCTGATTTTCGTATTCGGGGGCTGCAATTTCTTTCTCGATGGTTTTGATCTCACCAAGCAGGGCGGTATAGGTGCGTGCAGCTTCCGGTACCAGGCGGGCTTCGTATTCCTTGCGTTGGCTCTTTAAAAAGGCGGTCGCTTTTGTGATGTTCAGTGCCATATTACCGGAGGTATTCATATTGGCAATATAGTTTTTTAGTTCTGAAACCATGCCCCCGTCAGTAGCACTTTTCAGTTGACCGATACTGATGGTATTGTTGTAGGAGGTCTCGCTCAATCCGCCTAAGAGTTCCTCGAAAAAAGCTTTGGTAGGAGTGACTTCGCAGCCCAGAGTCTCGTTAACCACGGTCAGTTCTTTGTTGTTCTTCTGGAAGCTTCGCTCGATGCGGTAAATACTGTGCCGGTATTCCACGCGCAGGGAACCTTCATAGGTTCCGCTGTTCTCCCAGGGCTCAAATTTGTGGTACAGGTCGTTTTTGGAGGCTCGTCCCCGCTGTTTTTCGATGCCAAAGAGCATACCGCGGATAAAGGTATGAAGCGTAGACTTGCCGGCTTCATTTTTGCCATATACTACATTCAAGCCATCTGAAAAGGAGATGGTGCGGTCATGAAATTTGCCAAATCCGTCGATATGAAGTTCTAATAATTTCATGCCTAGCTCCTTTCCTCGGTGGTACGCAGCAGCGCATTGATTCCGTAATAGAGCGCTTTTTTCTCGATGGGACTGGGTTCCGGTTTTTGCAGAGCCTGAATGTAGAAACCAATCATATCACCGGGATGTTCTGCAAAAAGAGCACTGAAATCATACTGTGGTTCGGATTCGTCGATGATCTCCGCGATGTGGAATTTGCTGCACAGGTGTTCCAGATCAAATGTCATATCGGGATCGCGCATTCCACGGATATGAAAACGATAGATGTGGTTCGTTCCGCGTTTTTCCACCTCTTCTGAAATTCGCATCTCTAGCTCTGCGTTGGTGGTGCCGGGGGTGATGTGGACGGCCAAGGGTATGTACTGCGCTTTGCAAAGAGGCAGAAATGTAAGCGAGGTCGTCTTCTTGGAGATGGGATCAATTTCACCGAAGAAAATACCATGTACTCCGGTTTCAGTTTTGTCAAGCGGTTCCGGAGAACCGGGAAAGGCCATCTTGTTCTCCGCAAGAATCTCGGATTTGTGAATATGTCCCAGAGCAATATAGGAAAAATCTGAAGAAGCCAGGGCATTCCGATCGAAAGGCAGGTGACTGGCATCACCGCCATGTGCCATCAGAATATGAATATGTCCATCTAGGGGAATCTCTAAATGGTCGATTCGATTCTCACGAATTTCGGTAGTGTGATAACTGAAGCCGTGAACCTCGGTATTGATATCCGAAAAATAGACAGAGGAGATTTCATCCTCCATGAAGAACGTAACATTGGAGCACCAGGCAAAGCTGTGAAGGGCAGAACTGAATCGGATTCGGTCATGATTCCCGGCGATGATGACAATACGTACCGTAGGAATTGTGGAAAAAAGATAATTGATTTCTTTTAAATCTTTGACCAAAGGCTGTCTATGAAACAGATCTCCTGCTATAAACAGGAGATCCACATCCAAGTCTCGGGCTTTGGTAATAATCTGCGTAAAGGTGTCTTTAATTGCCTGAAAGCGCTCCCGACTCCAGGGTTTATCACTGTCGGGAGTCATTCCCCAGTGTATATCGGCGGTATGGATGAATTTCATCTGCTATCCTCTTATAATTCACAGTTATTGACAGTTCTTGGGAATGGAATGACGTCGCGGATATTGGACATGCCGGTGAGGTACATCACGCAGCGATCAAAGCCCAATCCAAATCCGGCATGCCGGGTAGAACCATATTTTCTTAAATCCAAGTAAAATTCATAATCTTCGTCCTTGAGATCCAATTCGTGCATTCTAGTGACCAGTTTTTCATAATTATCTTCACGCTGGCTGCCGCCGATGATCTCGCCAATGCCGGGAACCAGACAGTCCATGGCGGCAACGGTCTTGCCATCTTCATTGAGTTTCATATAAAAAGCCTTAATCTCCTTCGGATAGTCGGTTACAAATACCGGCTTTTTGTAGATCTTCTCGGTCAGATAACGCTCGTGTTCGGTCTGTAAATCACAGCCCCAAGATACCGGATATTCAAATTCTTCATTGTGAGCTTCGAGAATATGGACGGCTTCCGTATAAGTAACCTGCCCAAAGTCAGAGCTTAAAATGCTGTCAAGGCGTTCCAGCAAACCGGGATCTACAAATTGGTTGAAGAAGTTCATCTCTTCGGGAGCGTGTTCCAGCACATAGTGAATCACATATTTAAGCATCCCTTCGGCCAGTGCCATGTTGTCATCCAAATCGGCAAAAGCGATCTCCGGTTCCACCATCCAAAACTCGGCTGCGTGGCGCGTAGTGTTGGAATTCTCGGCGCGGAAGGTTGGCCCAAAGGTGTAGATGTTGCGGAAAGCCATCGCATAGGTTTCCCCATTGAGCTGACCACTGACGGTCAGACCGGTGGATTTGTTGAAGAAATCCTGACTGTAATCGACCGTGCCATCGGGGTTCTTCGGAAGATTATTCAGATCCATGGTGGTGACTTGGAACATCTCGCCCGCTCCCTCACAGTCACTGCCGGTGATTAAAGGTGTGTGTACATAGACAAAATCATGGTCTTGAAAATATTGATGAATGGCATAAGCAATCAGAGAACGTACCCGAAAGACGGCTTGAAAAGTGTTGGTTCTGGGACGCAGATGGGAAATACTTCTTAGGTATTCAAAGCTGTGACGTTTCTTTTGAAGTGGGTAATCAGAGGCGGAGGGTCCCTCAATTGCAATCTCCGTGGCCTGAACCTCAAAAGGCTGCTTGGCATCGGGAGTGGCAACTAAAATTCCCTTGATGAGGATGGCAGCGCCGACGTTGAGTTTAGAAATCTCTTCAAAGTTAGTCATGGTATCATGGTAAACAATTTGAAGTGTTTCAAAATAACTGCCATCACTGATGACGATAAAACCGAAGGCTTTGGAATCCCGAATGCTTCTGACCCATCCGCCCAGAGAAATCTCTTGGTTTAAATAGCGTTCCGAACCCTTGTATATTTCTCTTACTGTTGTTAAATTCATGACATTTCTCCTCTTATCTCTATAGTTATGGCAATTATACTGTATTTTTCCATGTGATTCAAGAGCTTCCCCAAGTATTTGCCATAGATTTAGTGGGAATTCTTTACAGTCAACGCTAGATGTGGCGAAAAATGTAAAAAATTGACATTTTTGTGAAAGGTGTCGGATAATGTACAAAAAAATCGAAAAATATTTCAATAATTTGTTCACTATTTTAAGAAGGTATGCTATAATGAATTTACCATTAAAATACAACAGCAAGAGGTGATAACGTGATTAAAAAAGAAATGATTGCCATGCTTTTAGCAGGGGGACAAGGCAGCCGCCTTGGAGTGCTAACTCAGAAAGTAGCAAAACCGGCAGTATCTTTTGGTGGAAAATATCGAATCATCGACTTTCCCCTGAGTAACTGCATTAACTCAGGTGTTGATACCGTAGGGGTATTGACCCAGTATCAGCCATTACGTTTGAACACCCATATTGGAATTGGTATTCCGTGGGACTTGGATCGCAATGTAGGTGGAGTGACTGTTTTACCGCCATATGAACGAAGCAAGGGCAGTGATTGGTATACCGGTACTGCCAATGCAATTTTCCAAAACTTGGAGTATATGGAGACTTATAATCCGGATTATGTGTTGATTCTTTCCGGAGACCATATCTATAAGATGGATTATGAGGTGATGCTGGAATACCATAAAGCGAACAATGCAGATGTCACCATTGCTGCGATGCCGGTTCCTATTGAGGAAGCCAGCCGCTTTGGTATCGTGATTACGGATGACAATAACCGGATCACAGAATTTGAAGAGAAGCCTGAAAATCCACGAAGCAATTTGGCATCCATGGGAATTTACATATTCAGTTGGAAGGCTTTAAAGGAAGCGTTGATTCAATTGTCGGACGAGCCCGGCTGCGATTTTGGTAAGCATATCATTCCGCATTGCCATGCTTCGGGAGAGAGAATTTTTGCATATGAGTATAACGGATACTGGAAGGATGTAGGTACGTTAAGTTCTTATTGGGAAGCCAACATGGAGCTGATTGACATCATTCCGGAGTTCAACTTGTATGAAGAATACTGGAAGATCTATACCAAGAGTGATATCATTCCACCACAATATATTTCAGAGAATTCCAAGATTGAGAAGAGTATCATCGGTGAAGGTACCGAGATTTATGGACAGATTATGAATTCCGTCATCGGAGCGGGTGTTACGGTTGGCAAGGGTGCCGTGGTACGAGATTCGATTGTGATGCGCGGCAGTGTGATTGGAGCCGGCAGCAAGCTGACGAAGACGATTGTGGCAGAGGATGTGAAGATTGGTGAGGATGTGGAACTGGGTGTGGGCGACTATGCACCAAGTACCTATGATCCCAAAGTATATCAATCCGATTTGGTGACGATTGGGGAACAGACGGTTATTCCGGATCATGTGAAGATTGGCAAGAATACGGCAATATCCGGCATTACGACAGCAGAAGACTATCCGGACGGACTACTCGCAAGCGGAGACTACATTATGAAGGCAGGTGGCATACGATGAGAGCAATTGGTATAGTTTTAGCAGGCGGTAACAGCAAAAGGATGCGAGAACTTTCCAATAAGCGGGCAATTGCGGCTATGCCGATCGCTGGAAGCTATCGCAGTATTGATTTCGCATTAAGCAATATGACCAATTCCCATGTTCAGAATGTGGCAGTTTTTACCCAGTACAACTCACGTTCTCTGAATGAACATTTAAGCTCCTCTAAGTGGTGGGATTTTGGCAGAAAGCAAGGGGGCTTGTTCGTATTTACACCGACGATTACTGCGCAAAGCAGTGATTGGTATCGCGGTACGGCAGACGCTCTCTATCAGAACCTGACATTTTTAAAAAATAGCCATGAACCCTATGTGGTGATTACCGGTGGGGATGGAATCTATAAGTTAGATTACAGCAAAGTTTTGGAATATCATATTGAGAAGAAGGCAGATATTACGGTTGTATGCAAGACGATGCCGGCCAGTGAAGATGTTACGCGCTTTGGTGTTGTGAAGATCAATGATGATGGCAGAATCACCGATTTTGAAGAGAAGCCGATGGTGGCTACTTCCAATACTGTTTCTTGTGGAATCTATATTATCCGCCGTCGTCAACTGATTGAACTGATCGAACGCTGTGCGGCGGAAGATCGCTATGATTTTGTCAATGATATTTTGATTCGCTACAAGAATTTAAAGAGAATATTTGCCTACAAGATGACCAATTATTGGAGCAATATCGCTTCGGTAGAGTCTTATTACAAGACCAATATGGACTTCTTAAAGCCGGAGGTTCGCGATTATTTCTTCAAACAGTATCCGGAGGTTTACTCCAAGATCGGAGATATGCCGCCGGCTAAGTACAACACAGGAGCCGATGTGAAGAACAGCCTCATATCCAGCGGCAGTATTATCAATGGAGAGGTAGACAATTCCGTATTGTTTAAACAAGCCTACATTGGCAATAACTGCGTTATCAAAAATTCAATTATCCTAAATGATGTGTATATTGGAGACAATACAGTCATTGAGAATTGTATTGTAGAGAGTAGAGACACCATCCGCGCCAATACCACTTATATCGGAACACCGGACAATATCAAAATCGTTGTGGAGAAGAACGAGAGGTATACATTATAACGTGACGGAGAGGGGTTTTGCACATGCAGATTACGGACGTGAGAGTGAGACGGATTGAAAAAGAAGGGAAGATGAAAGCAATTGTATCGATTACCTTGGACAATGAATTTGTGATTCATGATATCAAAGTAATTGAGGGCGAGAAGGGGTTGTTCATCGCAATGCCGAGCCGCAAGGCAGCGGATGGTGAATATCGCGATATTGCACATCCGATCAATTCCGGAACACGTGACATGATTCAGGGGATTATTTTAGCAAAATATGAGACTACGGCTTTGGAGAATGAAGAAGAGCCGACGTTGATATAAGCGGATCAAAAAAGCATCTTCCGTATAGGGAGGATGCTTTTTTGATGGAAAAATCGTAAGTCATTTTGCAAGAATGCTTCGAGCCACACTGATTCCATTGGCAGAGGCTTGCTGCAGGCCGCGTGTGACGGCGGCACCATCGCCGATAGCACGTAAGCCAATCACGCTGGTTTCAAAATCAGAGTTGACGACGACTTTATTGGAATAGAATTTCACCTCGACACCATAGAGCAGAGTCTCGTCACCGGCAATGCCGGGAGTCACTTTGTCAAGTGCCAAAAGCATCTCCTTGATATCGACCATAATGCGGTGTGGGAATACCAGAGATAAATCTCCGGGAACCGCATCTTTCAGTGTGGGAATCAGGTTGTTGCGGCAGAGGCGTTCTTCGGTAGTTCTTCGACCACGCTGAAAATCACCAAAAGTCTGCACCATGATCCGGCCATCACAGAGCATGTTGCTAAGCTGTGCAATATGCTTGCCATATTCGATGGGAGTCTTAAAGGGTTTTGTAAAATTCTTGGAAACCAATAAAGCAAAGTTGGTATTATGCGTCTTGTAGTCTTGAGATTTATAGGCATGACCATTGACCACGGCCAAACCATGTTCATAGTACTCGGTTGCAACTTCTCCGGAAGGATTGGTGCAGAAGGTACGCACTTTGTCGTCAAAGGTGGGGGTATAGTAAACCAGTTTTGCCTCATACAAATTCTGGTTGAGAAATTCCATGATTTCATCGCGCACTTCTACGCGTACTCCGATATCTACCGTACCAACCTGTGTGTCAATTCCGTGACGGTTGCAAATGTGGCTGAACCAGTCAGAACCTTCCCGGCCGATTGCAGATATAATTTCCGGTGCGTAGTAGGTGTCTCCCTGCTCGGTCATGATCCCTTTGGCTTCGTTGCCTTCGATGATAATATCTTTGACCATAGTGTGAAAGAGCATCGTGATTCCTTCGGCCAACAGGTGTTCCTGAAGCCGGGTGTAGATCTTGTAACCTTCTTCGGTACCGAGATGCCGAATGGGGCATTCGATTAGCTTCAAGTTGGCATTGATGGCTTTTCTGCGAATTTCTTGAATTTCTTTTTGCTTATCAATCCCATATACATTGGTATCTGCACCAAATTTTAAGTAAATATTGTCGGATTCCTTCAGCAATGCAGCGGTTTGTTCATAGCCTAAGATCTCCGGCAGATTGCCGCCCACGTCCGGTGACAAGGATAGTTTCCCATCAGAAAATGCTCCGGCTCCTGCAAATCCGGTTGTGATGGAACAAGGACTGCATCCGACACAGACCTTGGTGGTACGCTTGGGGCACATTCTCTTTTCGATGGGACGTCCTTTTTCCACCATTAAAATCTTCATGTCAGGTTTTTGACGGATGAGTTCATAGGCACAGAAGATTCCGGAAGGTCCGGCTCCTACGATGATCACATCAAACTGGTTACTTGAATTCATATGCACACTCCTTTTTAATCGACAGACCGATTTCTTCTATAGCTCTAAAATCGATGTGATGAATACAGTGAATTTTAACATAGAATGAATTACGGTTCAAGTGGAAAAAGTGGGGCAATTCCTTTACAGATAAGTTGGAAACTGCTATGATAGAATTGTTCATAAAAAGTTGGTGAGAAAAGTTGGTGAGGTAAGCGTATGTTTCCTATCATATCCTCGATTTATACCATGGCAGCATTTGCGGTACTTTGTCCGTTTCGGTATTCCCGGAAACAGAATCATATGGCATTGTTTGCGATGATTATTTTGTGTAACTTTTCCTATCTGTTCGCAGTATGGAAAGGAATCGATTCTATCCTGGCGGCGATCATATGTTTTACAATTTTTCCTTTTTTGGGTTTTGGACTGCTGACAAAACGTCGTGGAAGGCGTTATATTTTTACGTTCTGTACGTTGAATATTTTTACCATTATGTTAACCGCTTTCAGCGGTGCAGTGGTGAGGCTTGTCGGAGGGCAGTCGGGATATAAGATCTTATTACACACGATTTTATTTGTTCCGTTTTATTTTATACTTTTCAGGGAAAGAAAAAGATATTGGATGATTCAGCGCAAGATGAAAAAGGGGTGGGGATGCTTGGCATTTCTAAGTGTCCTGACGTATATAGAAGTATATACGATACTGACTTATCCGGTCATCATTACGCAGCGCATGCAGGATGTTCCTTTGTGCCTGTTGATGTTTGCTACGATCATTGCCACTTATGCGATCATTTGGATGCTGATGTCTTACAGCATTGCCAATGATACCTTTCGGGAGAAGACCGAAATCCTTCGTCTGAATTTAGAATTGCAGAATGCCCAGCTGACCGAAAAACAGCTTTATGAAAAGCTGGCTTTTATCGATGGCATGACGAAGTTAAAAAATCGAACTGCCTATATGCGGGATATCGAAAGTTTTGAAACCAGGGAAACGCAGATTTATCCATTTTCCTGTATTTCCTTAGACTTAAATAATTTAAAAACCATGAATGATACCTATGGACATGAAAAAGGAGATCTTCTGATCAAGGGGATTGCAGTTGTTTTGCACGGAGTATTTTTTAAAAATCCTTATGTTTACCGGGTTGGTGGAGATGAGTTTTGTGTTTTGCTTGTAAATACGGATGAAGCGATGGTTGAGCAGGATAAAACCATCATTCAGAATGAGATTGTACAATATAACCGGCTGTATGGAATCGGGCTTTCCTGTGCCATCGGTGTGGCTACTGCAGCCAATCGGGAAGCATTTTCTTCTGTATTTTCACGGGCAGACAGTCGGATGTATGAAGAGAAAGTAAAGATGAAAGGTCAATAAGCGAGGAGATTTGACAGCGATGTATATCATAGCAGGATTGGGTAATCCAACAAAAGAGTATGAAAAAACGAGGCATAATGTAGGATTTTCGGTGATCGATTTACTGGCGGATCGGATGGGAATTGAAGTTACCGAGAGAAAGCATAAAGCATTCTGTGGAAAAGGGATGCTGGAAGGTCAGAAGGTGGTCTTGGCAAAGCCGCAGACCTTCATGAATCTGAGTGGGGAAAGCATCAGAGCCATGATGGATTTTTATAAAGTATTGCCGGAAGAGATCCTGATTATCTATGATGATATCAGTTTGGAACCGGGTCAGCTTCGCATTCGTGGCAAAGGCAGCGCAGGCGGACACAATGGAATCAAGAATATCATTTCCCATTTGGGAACACAGGAATTTCTCCGGATCAAGGTCGGAGTGGGGGAAAAACCCAAGGGCATGGATCTGGCAGATTATGTGCTGAGCCGTTTCTCCAAAGGGGAACAAGTATTGATGGAAGATGCTTTTTTCGAAGCAGCCGAAGCGGCGGCGATGATCGTATCGCAAGGAATAGAACCCTCTATGAACCATTTTAATGGGAAGAAAGTAAAGGAATTGTAGCATGAGTACGTTGTTTGCTAATCCGTTAAAGGAATTAATTGAATATGAAGAATTAGATAAGGACCTAAATCGTGGATTGGGTCCTATTCAGGTGAGCGGATGTATGGATTCGCAGAAGGTACATCTGATGCATGAGGCGGGCGGAACGCTGTCATGGAAGCTGGTCATCACTTATGATGATTCCAGAGCGAAGGAGATCTATGAAGATTTTCGCTGCTTTCGGGAGGACGTGTGGTTATACCCTGCCAAGGATCTTTTGTTTTATAATGCAGACATTCATGGAAATCTGATGACCAAGCAGAGAATGCAGGTTTTGCAGCATCTGATTGAGAAAGAATCGGGAGTGGTTGTCACTACGTTAGATGGTCTTATGGATCATTTGCTTCCTCTGGCGATGCTGGAAAAACAAAGTATGCGAGTGAAAAACGGACAGAGCATTCAGGTAGAAGAATGGAAGAAGAGACTGGTGGCTTTGGGCTATGAACGGATGGCGCAGGTAGATGGAATGGGGCAGTTCTCCATTCGCGGCGGCATCATTGATATCTTTCCGCTCACCGAGGAACTTCCGCTTCGGATTGAACTGTGGGATGATGAGGTGGATTCTATTCGTTCCTTTGATTTGGAGAGTCAGCGATCGGTGGAACAATTGGATGAGGCACTGATCTATCCGGCTACCGAATTGGTTTTGACGGAAACCCAGATCACAGAAGGCATCGAGCGAATACAAAAAGCAGAAAAGAAGTATGAAAAGGCACTTCGGGATCAGAGTAAGACGGAAGAGGCACATCGCATCCACAGCATAGTCAAGGAACTCACAGAAGGTTTGCGTGAAGGTTTTGGCATAAGCGGATTGGATAGCTTTCTTACGTATTTCTGTCGGGATACGGTGTCGTTTTTTGAGTATTTCTCACCGGAAAGCACGGCTGTTTTTCTGGACGAACCGGCACGTTTAAAGGAAAAAGGTGAGACCGTAGAACTGGAATTTCGGGAGAGTATGATGCATCGGTTGGAAAAGGGATATCTGCTTCCGGAACAGACGGCGCTTCTTTATTCCGTAAAAGAGACTTTTGCCAGATTGAAACAGAAATACATGGTATTGTTGACCGGTTTGGAACAGAAGATCCTCAGTATGACAGTAGAGAAGAAGTACAGTCTGAATGTGAAAAATGTCAATTCCTACCAAAATAGCTTTGAGATTTTATTAAAAGATTTAAAACGGTGGAAAAAAGAGAAATATCGGGTGATCCTGCTATCCGGCTCCAGAACCAGAGCCAGTCGTTTGGCCGGAGACTTAAGGGAATATGAACTGAGCGCTTTTTGTCCGGATGATGACAGCCGTCAAGTAAAGCCGGGAGAGATTTTGGTTACCTATGGGAATCTTCACCGTGGTTTTGAATATCCGCAGATCAAATTTGTCGTGATCACCGAAGGCGATATGTTTGGTGCGAAGCAGAAGAAACGCAAGAAGAAAACTTCTTATGAAGGAAAAAAGATTCAGAATTTCTCGGAATTGGCGGTGGGAGATTATGTGGTACATGAAGACCACGGTCTGGGTATTTACCGCGGTATGGAGAAAATCGAGCAAGATAAAGTGATCAAGGATTATTTGAAAATTGAATATGGAGACGGCGGCAATCTCTACTTGCCGGCCACGCGCTTGGATGGAATCCAAAAATATGCCGGAGCCGATGCGAAAGCACCCAAACTCAATCGACTGGGCGGAGAACAGTGGAATAAAACCAAGGCCAAGGTCAAGGGGGCAGTCAAGGAGATTGCCAAGGATTTGGTGGAACTGTATGCGACGAGACAGGAAACTTCCGGATTTACCTATGGAGCGGATACGGTATGGCAGAAAGAATTTGAGGAATTGTTTCCCTATGAGGAAACCGATGACCAGCTCGATGCCATTGAAGCGACGAAAAGAGATATGGAAAGTCAGAAGATCATGGATCGTTTAATCTGCGGCGATGTGGGCTATGGTAAAACGGAAATCGCACTGCGTGCCGCATTTAAAGCAATTCAAGACAGCAAGCAGGTCGTCTATCTGGTGCCGACTACCATTTTAGCGCAACAGCATTATAATACCTTCATACAGCGTATGAAGGATTTTCCGGTGCGCGTGGATTTGCTGTGCCGTTTTCGTACTCCCGCAGAACAGAAGAAGACGTTGACGGATTTGAAACGGGGACAGGTGGATATCCTGATCGGAACGCACCGGGTGCTTTCAAAAGATGTGCAGTTTAAGAATCTGGGGATGCTGATTGTGGATGAGGAACAGCGCTTTGGTGTGACGCACAAAGAGAAGATCAAGAAGTTAAAGGAGAACATTGACGTGCTTACCTTGACGGCGACACCCATTCCGCGCACCCTGCACATGAGCTTAGTGGGAATTCGCGATATGAGTGTGTTGGAAGAACCGCCGGTGGATCGCGTGCCGATTCAGACTTATGTGATGGAATACAATGATGAGATGGTGCGAGAGGCCATACAACGTGAAATGGCACGCAGCGGACAGGTTTACTATGTTTATAATCGCGTTCACAACATTGATGAGGTGGCCGCACATATTGCGGAATTGGTGCCGGATGCGGTGGTGACTTTTGCCCATGGGCAGATGCGGGAACATGAACTGGAACGGATTATGTTTGATTTTATCAATGGTGATATCGATGTACTGGTATCGACGACGATTATTGAAACCGGTCT